>NZ_PIZT01000053.1:0-306 GCF_002834115.1 Methylomonas sp. Kb3
GTACCGTGACGCTAAGCGGCAGCAATACTTATACCGGCAACACCCAAGTCAACGCCGGCACGTTGGCCTTGGGTGCCAGTGACGTGCTCGCCAATACCTCCAGCTTGATCGTTAACGGCGGCACTTTCGATCTGGGCGCAAACAGCGACACCGTCGCCGGCGTGCAATTACTGTCCGGTTCGATTACCGGCTCCGGCACTCTGACGTCGAACAGCACGTTTGACGTGCAATCCGGCACGGTCAGCACCAAGCTAGGTGGCACCAATATCGGCCTAAACAAAACCACCGCCGGTACCGTGACGCTAA
>NZ_PIZT01000054.1:0-281 GCF_002834115.1 Methylomonas sp. Kb3
GTCAACCGCATAAAAGTAAACTTCGCCAGATGTATCGATGCAAAAGTAATTTCCCCCATGATCAATGGCAAACGGCATCAATCCATTGGGCATTACATTCTTTGCAACCATCAGTAAATAACTATCTTCCAAAGTCCGCTCGGTTCCAACCGGGAATTTTATAGGCAAAAATTTTTTAACCCATAAAGAACAGCCATCCTCCAAAATCCAAAAACTATTTGAAGGTATACCGCCATTATGTATTAAATAATGATTGACCAATTCTTCCGGCAAAACGAGAT
>NZ_PIZT01000057.1:0-276 GCF_002834115.1 Methylomonas sp. Kb3
CTGTTGCATGACATCGGCAAACCGGTCGCCGATATCGCCGTGGTCGACGCACAGGGGCAACATACCTGGAACCCTTGCGATGAAAACATCACCGACTGGGCTGTACGAAATGAGATCGACCGATACTTTCTGCGCTGGCGGGATAACCGCCATAAACGCCATGAACAGTTTTCGGCCTTGGTGATCGAGCGCGTCCTCACCCGCGAAGCCCGCACATTCATTCTGGAGTCTGGCCCCGACATCATGCAGGCCATGCTGGAAACCATTAACGGTTTG
>NZ_PIZT01000058.1:0-256 GCF_002834115.1 Methylomonas sp. Kb3
AGCGGGAGAAGCGTTTTGATTCAACACTTGGCAACACGTCACCGCGTAGGATTACGCTAACAGTATCTACACTGGATGTTCTGTCCCGTACCCAGGAAATACTTTTTTCTTTAAAAAATCGTCGTCCTTGCCGGTATCAAAAAAATGAAGCAGGCGATCTCTAACATCTACATCACCCCACATATTCGTCAATTGATATGTCTCTATAATTTCCTTATCGGCTGGAAGTGATAGGTCTTCTTGCACCACTCGCCCC
>NZ_PIZT01000059.1:0-245 GCF_002834115.1 Methylomonas sp. Kb3
AAAGTGTCCTTCAAGTTTCGGGATGGTTTTCCTCCCGTATGCCGCGCCGAGCACCGGAGCTTTTGAACGGACCAGCCCGGAGGGGCGCCGCATGGATGCGGCGCGTTGCCGAAGGGGCAGGAAGCCCCTTTCGGCAACCCCGTTCAAAAGCGAGGAGCGCAGGGAATAAGCGGCATTCGGGTGGCTTTTCTTTTGGTGACTTTTCTTTGGCCAAACAAAGAAAAGTTACTCGGCTGTCGGGCCGA
>NZ_PIZT01000056.1:0-236 GCF_002834115.1 Methylomonas sp. Kb3
CTGGAGATCCAATCCTGAAAAGTGCGCGCGGTGTTTAAGCGCGCAATTTGCAAAAACCTGAGTTAGCCACGTCATTCTATTCGGCACTCATTTTTGTCCATCCACACGGGAATGTCCTATTCCCGCTGGGGAATCGTGATGTTTCCGTATTTTTATTGAGGACAACATCATGACACAAGTCTTTGAACACACCTTTGGCACGGGTCATTGCATTCGCTATCAGCGTTTGCCATCCG
>NZ_PIZT01000062.1:0-228 GCF_002834115.1 Methylomonas sp. Kb3
CGCCAGATACAACAGCGGCGATATTCTGGCTGAAAAACCGTCAGCCCGATAAGTGGCGCGATAAGGTTGAGGTCAACGGTTCACTGAAGCTGGACAAAGAAACACTGGATATGATCGAAACTCAATTCGTCACCAAAATGGCGGCTGCACATGAACGCCAAAAAGCGGTGTTGGCTGAACGTGAGGCAAGGCCCGAAGCAGAGTAATCAGGCTTATGGCGAAGGCTTC
>NZ_PIZT01000061.1:0-223 GCF_002834115.1 Methylomonas sp. Kb3
TGGTGGCCGAAGCCGCTGCGCTGGAAAAAGCCGCCATCGAAGGCCGCTTAGCCACCCGTGCCGACGCCAGCCAATACCAAGGCGACTTCCGCAAGATTGTCGAAGGCGTCAACAACACCCTGGATGCGGTGATCGGACCTTTGAACGTGGCGGCCGACTACGTGGACAACATCTCTAAAGGCGCGATCCCCACCAAAATCACCGACACCTACAATGGCGATTT
>NZ_PIZT01000060.1:0-219 GCF_002834115.1 Methylomonas sp. Kb3
TGCGAAGAGCAGCTTGGGCAAAGCGTTATCACTCCACATCCGAAAACATATCCTCAACCGCCGCTTTGGCGCTCTCAACCGCCGAAGTAACGCCACTACCGGCATTATCCGACACCATATAAACCGCATCCTCCAGCCACGCGAACGACTTAGCGTCGAAAATATCGGGCGACTTGATGCCGTTCTTACGCATGACCTCTTTCTTTTCCATCACGTACC
>NZ_PIZT01000063.1:0-217 GCF_002834115.1 Methylomonas sp. Kb3
ACGGTTTGGACCGCGGCTCCAAAGTTTACGCACTGGTGATAACCGCCGACTGCAAAAGTGTGGAACGGGATTTAAAAGCGCATTATCAAAACATCGACTCGGCCTTGGGCATGCCGGTGGAAAAGTACTTGTTCGACGCCATGCGCCGATTGGTCAAGTCCGGACAATGGACCGTCAACGAAAAAGGCGCTCGGCTATGGCGTTTTGAGGATGGCCT
>NZ_PIZT01000007.1:0-261342 GCF_002834115.1 Methylomonas sp. Kb3
CGGTTTTTCTGGGCTATCGGTTGTTAAAATTCATCATACAAGGGTGGGCAACGCTTTTTTGCCCACCGTGTTAAATCGATAACCATAAATCTGCGTGGGCACAAACAGCCGTGCCCACTCTACTGGGCTCGGAATTTAGTGCAAACCAAAGAGTTTTGTTTATCCCTCGTAGGGTGCATTAGCGATAGCGTAATGCACCGAATAATCGAAGATCAACATTCGGCGCAATACGGCTTCGCCTATTGACGCCCTACGGATTGCACCTTACCGCGTTGTTCCGCTCAAAAGCTCCGGTGCTCGGCGCGGCATACGGGAAAAACCATCCCAGAATTTGGCAAGTAATTCATGCCCCAAAGCCTTTTATTTAAGCCTCGTAGGGTGCGTTAGCGATAGCGTAATGCACCGAATAGTCGAATGCCAACATGCGGCGCAATACGGCTTCGCCTATTGACGCCCTACGGATTGCAACTTACCGCGTTGATCCGTTCAAAAGCTCCGGTGCTCGGCGCGGCATACGGGACAAAACCATCCCGGAATTTAGCAAGTAATGAATGTTCCAAAGCCTGTTGACTATTCCCCGTAGGGTGCATTGGCGATAGCGTAATGCAACGAAGAGTTAGTTAATAGCATCAAATTGGTCCATAAAATACTTGCCATTGCTGTCATTGAACCCTAAAAACTCTTTTAATTTATCCTTGGGTACAAGAAATTTGGCCCTTACGTTTAGTGGCTGTAGTTTTTCTTCCGATGTTTCCTTTGCGATGTAGCAAACCTCTCTGCCACGACTTGTATTTACTTCAATTTCAATATCTAGTCCTTCCTTGCGATACTTACCAGAAATGGAGGCCGTAAGGACCGTGTAAATTTCAAACTCGCCATCGCCGGGATGACCTAAAGGACCATTGGAATAACCTCCAAGCGAACTTCCTTGCATGTTGATTTGATATCCGTTTTCCAAGGCTGGGCTCCAAAACATTTTGGGACTAAACGGCGCAACAATAAGCGTCTTTCCACGATGCATTCCAGCAGTGTGTTTGCTCAGCGAAATCTCATATTCAGTTACAAAGACAGCTAAAGCCCCTTGCACGATTACCGTGCCACTTTCTATGATTTCTCCGGTGAATATGAAATTGGTTCCCGACATATTGTTTTGCCTAAAAAGTGATTAAATGATTTCTGTAAAACCGTTTGTTGCTAGCGCGACGGTTTTCCTCCCGTATGCCGCGCCGAGCACCGGGGTTTTCGGCGGGAATAGCCCGTAGGGGTGCGGCATGGATGCCGTACATCGACAGAGGGGCAGGAAGCCCCTTCTGTCGATCCCCGTCGAAAGCTTCGGCGCGCAGGATCAAAGCGGCGTCCGGGTGGCGTTTCTTTTGGTGACTTTTCTTTGGCCAAACAAAGAAAAGTTACTCGGCTGTCGGGCCGACAAATCGGCAGGATAGCCGATTTGCATGCGTTAGCACCCGAAGGGCGAAAAACAAGGACGTTTTTCGTGAAACCGACATCAAATCAACCCGTCGCGACAGCGACACAACCAATCAACTCAGCCCACTTCCAAAACAATCACATACTCCCCATCACCCGTACGAGTGTCCAAAACCTTATGCCCATTAATCCGACACCAAGCCGGAATATCCTGCATCACGCCCGGATCGGTACATTCCACAGTCAGCACGTCGCCGGCTTGCAAGGTCTTGACCTTGTCCTGAGTGCGGATCACCGGCAAGGGGCAGAGCAAGCGGCGGGCGTTCAAAACATGTTCACTCATACGAACCACTCCTGTGGAATGTCGTCGGCGAGCAAAGGCTTAACGAACACATTGCGTTCGTTGCCTTCCCGGTCGCGGATGGTCACTTCCACCTGCTCGGCTTCGCGGCCCTGGCCGTAGCGCGCGGTAATCTGCGCGGCTTGAATCAGGTCATCTTCGCTGGGCGTGCCGTCGATTAAGGCTAGCGGGCCGCGATGGCTGGCGCAGTTCATACTGACAAACTCTTTTTTATAACCGCTCATGAAACGGGCCTCGCCGTCCTCGCGAGCAATGATGACTTTAAAATGCGGTTTGGGGCGAATATGCCTACCCACTTTCAGCAGCATCACATCGTCCAGATCGTAATCGCGTTCGCCGCGCGCCTTCCATAGATCGACCAACTTTAAAGAATAAGCTTCGTCGGTCAAAAAACAGCAGCCGCCGGCCGGTTGGGCATAGTCGGTAAAACCATACTCTTTAGCCAACGTCATCTGCGGTTTGCGTGACCGACCGCTAAAGCCGAATAGTTTTTCCCGGCTGATCCAGCCTTCGCGCTCCGGTAAGGTGGCAGGCAAATTTTGCGCTGATAAAGGCCTGACCAATAAATCGTCGGCACCCGATTGAGCGGCGACAATAGGCATGGTTTGTTTGCGCTGCGACATGGGGCGTTGGCCGACCACTTCGCCGGTGATGATGAAATCGAAGCCGTTTTCCACCATCCACTGTTTGGCCTTGTTGACCATGAAAATCTTGCAATCCAGGCAAGGGTTTAGGTTGGCACCGTAACCGTGCTTGGGGTTTAGAAGGACGTTTTTGTATTCTTCGATAACATCGATGATATGCAGTTTGATACCCAACTGCTCGGCCACCCACAGCGAGTTGTTGCGCTTGACCTTGTCGGCGTCTTGCTTGCGTATCGCATGGGTGTGGCCTTCCACGCAAAAGCCGGTGAAAAAATTGATGCCCTCGACGTGGATACCTTGCTCAAGGATGGCTTGGGTAGCCAGCATGGAGTCCAGACCGCCGGAAATCAGCGCCACCGCTTTTCTTTGTTGACTCATAACTCATATGTCTAGCAGGAAAAACGCCGCATTATACTGTGGATTTCAGCAATATGCGGCCGTCAGCGACGTGGGCAAACAATTAATTGGGCAACTTTCGGCGGGAAAATCCACCAAAAAATCAGGGGTTTGCCTTGGTGGGTCGGTGATTCGCCGGCCGCTGACGGCCGGCGAAGCGATGGCTTTAAATTCTAAAATGGCCAACCGTCTGGCGTAATTGATTGGCCAGCTCAAGCAACTCATGGCAGGCATCGGCGGTATGTTTGGCGCCGCTGGAGGTTTCCTGGGACACATAGCTGATATTGCTGACATTACGGTTAATTTCTTCCGCGACCGCTGTCTGTTGCTCTGCGGCGGTGGCGATCTGATTATTCATGTCGTTGATGGTAAATATTCTCTCGCTGATGGTATTGATCGAATCACCTGCCGAAGCGGCTTGCTCAACACTGGAGGCGGCGCGTTTTCTGCCGTTTTCCATCACCGAAACCGCTTGTTTCGCCCGGCCTTGCAACCTTTCTATGGTTTGGCGGATTTCCAGCGTCGAGTTTTGCGTGCGGCTGGCCAAGGTGCGGACTTCATCCGCCACCACTGCAAAGCCGCGGCCTTGCTCGCCGGCGCGGGCCGCTTCAATGGCTGCATTCAACGCCAATAAATTGGTTTGCTCGGCGATGCCCTGAATCACGCTTAATACTTCGCCTATGCTGTTGCTGTCGGTTTCCAGATCGTGAATCACATTGGCGGCATTTTCCACTTCGGTGGCTAATTCGTTAATACCGCCAACTGCTTGCGTGACGATATTTTTGCCTGACGTGGCTTCCCGGTCCGCATTTTCGGCGGCTTCGGATGCTTTGACCGCGTTTTTGGCAACCTCTTGTACAGTCGATGTCATTTGTTTCATCGCATTGGCCACCAGCGTGGTTTCTTGCAATTGCCGCTCTACGCCTTGTTGGGTGGATTGGGTGATGGTTGCCAGTTTGTTGGCGGCCTGAGCCAGTCGGTCGCTGGTCACGCTGATTTCTTCAACGGTTTTGGCGATTTTCTTCACGAAGGCATTAAAACTGGAGGCCACCCAGGCAAACTCGGATTTACCCGACGCGCTGAGCCTGGCGCGCAAATCGCCGTCTCCGCTGCAAATGGCTTGCAGGTTCAGCGCCAATGCAGTCAGTGGGCCGATGATGATTTTGCTCATCACCAGATAACCGGTGATACCGATGATTAAAAGCGTCAACCCCAAAAAGCCGACAGCATAAAACACGGTTTGTTTTAACTCGCTAAAGGCGTTGCTGAAGGGAGTGATGATTTCGAATGCGCCGTGCAAGTCGCCGGTCCGGCGGTTTTCCATGGCATAACCGAGTAAATCCTGGCCCTTGCCGTTGCCCCATAAGGCTTGCGAGGTTTGCGGGTCGCCGTGACAAAGCTCGCATTGTTTGGTCATTTTCACCGGTCTGAAATAGCGAATTTCTTGTTTCTCTTCGTCGACCATGCTGTATTCGGTTAGCGCCGGGTCTTTTTTGAATTTGTCCAAAACCTGTTGTTCCAGTTGGTCCGGCATGTTTCTGGGCGGATTGCGCGGATTCAGTGCCGGCGCTTTAAAACGAAAACCGCCTTCCTTGGCTTTGGCTTCTATCACGTCCCAGGCATTGGCGGTGGGGACGGTCGCGATAATCAACGACCGGCGGCTGGCTTCATCCTTGCCTTGCACCAACTGCCGGAGGTACTCCGGCGAATAAAGGCCGCTTTCCCAATTTTTGGCTACATTGTCACGAATCGATTCGGAAAGCAGCAGCAATTGTCGGGACGATTCAATCTTGCGGTCTATCAGTTTTTGTTTTTCGATGTTGGCAAACATCAACAACAAGCCCAAGCTCAGGACGAAGAGTATGCCCGTGGTTATTGCTACCACTTTGACTCCCACCGAATGCCAGTTCATTAAGAACATAAGATTTCCCCCGTTAAATTTATTGTTATAAGAGTGAGTGAAACGGCAGATGGATGATCAAACATGCCATGTCGCCAAGTCGTGTAGAAAATCAATGAGGGCTTAAAATGACGGCCATTTAGCTGCCGTTGCGGATGTTTTCCGGTCGAATCGCCCGGTTCAAGCTGTGTATTACACGTTCGAATTCAGGTAAGGGCATGGGTTTGCCGAACAGGTAGCCTTGAAAGGCATCGCAGCCTATACGCTCCAGGCAGATGCGTTGATCCTGGGTTTCCACCCCTTCCGCAATCACATTCAGGCCCAGGTTGTGGCCCATGCCGATAATGGTTTGGGCAATGACCGCATCGTTAGGATCAACGATAAGGTCGCGCACAAAGCTTTGATCGATTTTGAGTTGGCTAAGCGGCAACTTCTTTAGATAACTCAGTGAGGAATATCCGGTGCCGAAGTCGTCCATCGAAAAACGTACGCCCAATGATTTCAGCGTTTGCATTTTTTCGATGGCATCTTCGACATCGTGCAATACCATGCTTTCGGTCAATTCCAGTTTGAGTTTTGCCGAGTTGGCGCCCGAGTTGTTAAGAATTCGGCAGATCGATTCGACGAAATCGGCTTGACGGAACTGTCTGGCGCTTACATTGACGGCAAGCTGTAAATGCTGGGTGAGCGGATTCTGTTCCCAGGCCTTGAGTTGCTCGCAGGCGCATTGCAACACCCATTCGCCGATGGGCAGAATCAAGCCGGATTCTTCGGCTAGCGGGATAAACTCGGCCGGCGAAATCATGCCTTTTTGCGGATGTTTCCAGCGTAATAGCACTTCTGCGCCAAAAATCTGGGCGTTTTTATCGACCTGGGGTTGGTAATGCAGGCTTAGCTGATCTTGGGCCTGGGCATGGCGTAAATCGAACTCCAGCAGTACGCGCGATTCCAATAAGGCCTGCATCTGTGGATCGAAGAAGCGCAGCGTGTTGCGGCCGGCATCCTTGGCCTGGTACAGCGCCGCGTCGGCGCGCCTCAGCGTGTCGTCGAACGAGTTGTTGTGTTCGTCGAATATGGCAATGCCGATACTGATGGAGCCGAGATGTTCCTTACCGTTTAACAACATGCCGGTATTGATGGCGCACAATATTTTGTGTGCAACGTCTTCGGCATTCGCGGTTGCCTCGGCTTGCGCGCTGCCCAGATTTTCCAGCAGCACGATAAATTCGTCGCCGCCCAGCCGGGCAACGGTATCGCCTTGACGGACGCAGGACTTTAGGCGCGAGGCAATTTCTATTAGTAGCTGATCGCCGATTTGGTGGCCCTGGGTATCGTTAATCGTTTTGAAATTATCGACATCAATCATCAACACCGCGCCATGTTTGCCCACGCAACGGCTATTGTGTAAGGCTTGCTGTAGCCGGTCTTGCAACAGGCGGCGATTGGGCAGGTCGGTGAGCGGGTCGTAATAAGCCAGGCGGTGAATGGCGGCTTGCGCTTCCTTGTGCTGGCTAATGTCGGTAAAGGCCGCCACGTAGTTGCAAGTGTGGCCGTCCGCGCCGGTTACTACGCTGATTGTCAGCCACTTCGGGTACACGTCGCCGTTTTTACGCCTGTCCCACACCTCGCCTTGCCAGAATTTTTCGCGCTTCAGAGCGGCCCACATTTCCCGGTAAAACTCTTGGCCGTGGCGGCCGGATTTTAAAATCGAGGGTTTGTTGCCGATGACTTCGTCCGGCTGATAGCCGGTCAGCCGGGTGAAGGCGTTGTTGACGCGCAGGATGATATTATTTTCATCGGTAATCATGATCCCTTCCTGAGACTCGATAGCGCGCTCGGCGATGCGCAATTGGCTCTCCGCCCAGCGGATGTTGCTGATGTCCCGGCTAATCACCACCATGCCTTTGCGTTGGCCGTTTTCTTGGTAAATCGGCGTTTTGCGTACCTCTATTTCGATCAAGCGGCCCTCGTCGTTGAGAATATGATCTTCGAACATGATCAAGTGTCCGGCCTTCCATACCGCTTCTTCATCCGAAAATAGTTTTATATGCTTGTCCAGTGTGTCCGGCTGTTGATCGGCCAGTTCCAGATAGGTCTTGCCCTGCCAATCCATACCGTCAAATCGGAATAACTGTTGCGCGTGCTCATTGGCGAATAACAAGCGGCCGTCGCCGTCTTTGAACAGAATAGCGTCGGGAATGGCTTCTATCAGGCTGATGAGTTGCTGGCTGAGGGCTTTTAGCTTGCTTTCGCTTTCCTGTAGATCCTGTTGCGCCTGCGTGCGCACGGCAATTTCGGCTGCCAGTTGCCGATTGCTCGGTAGTTTCAATGCATGCGGTACTAATTTGACCAGCAATATTGCCGCTGCCAGGGAGATGGTCGCCGTCAAGGCTTTTATGGCGGTATCCAACCAATACAAGGGTTGCCAGATCAGGAAGATGGACATCAAGTGCGATGCCCCGCAGGCCAGAATAAATGAGCTGAACATCAAATAGATGCCGCGAAATTTCAGGTCTCGGCGCTGTGATACGACATAAGCCAGAATGACGGCAATCGCGAAATAGGCCAGAGCGATTAAGGCATCGGAAATCACATACGACCACAGCAGGCCGGGCGTCCACTTTAGGCAAAACCCGTGCGGCATCAGTCCGCCCGCACTGAAAAAGTCGAAAAATGGTGTTTTCACGCTAATTTTCCAGCACGGTTTGGTCCGGACGTAACCGTGGGCGGGTTTTGCGTATCGGGCAATCCTTGGCTAAACGCGGCTTTGTGCGCTCCTGGCACATGGTGGGTGGTGCGAATGTAGGGGGTGTGTTTGCTGAAGTATTTATCGAATATGCCGGTATCGAAAATCTGATGTACGTCGCCGCCACAGCCTTGCAGATTCAGCTCGACGCCGGCCTGCATCCAATCGCAGATTAGCGAGATGGTGGCGATGCCGCACATATTGAATGTAGGGATATTCTCGAGTGTTATCCTGGCGCCGGCGCGCGTATTGACTTTGGTGTGAGCCTTGCACGACGCCAGTAATTCATGGCATTTTGCAAACTCCAACGTGTTACGGATAGTCACCTCAAACCATTCACCTGTTACCGATACTTGCATAGATGAACCCCGATGCATTCAAAATTCTGGAGCCTGCATCATATTTAAATGTAGAGCGGCTGAATATCAGTTAATCCGAAATTTCAGGCAGGTAAAAATGTAATTTTTTGTAGGCTATTTCCGGCTTATGCGGGCATAGGACTACATGTTCAGGCGGTGTGCATCATAGTAGCGGATCAATTCGGCGTTATTGCTGATGTGCAATTTTTCAAACAGCCGGGCTTTGTATGTACTGACAGTCTTGTTGCTGATTGCCAGGTCCCTGCCGATGTCGTTCAGGCTTTGGCCTTTAGCCAGTAACTGCAAGATTTGAAACTCGCGTTCGGATAGTTTTTCATGCGGTTTGCTTGGCTCGGAGCTCTCGAATTCAAATACCATTTTTTCGGCGAGTTTAGGGTCGATAAATCGGCCGTCACCGGCGACTCGGCGGATGGCTGTCAGTAAGGTTTCCGGGTCGTTATCCTTGGTTAGATAGCCATTCGCACCGGTTTTTAATGCACGCGAGACGATTTGCAATTCGTTGTGCATACTCAAAATCAGGATGGGCAATGCCGGATATTGGCTGCGAATCCGGCTGATCATCTCCACGCCGCCAAGATCGGGCATGGTCAGATCCAGTAGCACCAGATCAACGGCGTTTTCATCGAGAAAACTCAACAGTTGCTGGCTATTTTCGGCTTCGCCGACGACGGTAATATCGGTGGAGAGTGCGAATAGTTGTTTCAGACCGCCCCGCACAATGGCATGGTCGTCGGCAATAATTAATCGGATCATAGTTCTGGTCTTTTAGGGTTAGCCGGGATACGTACCTGGATAGAGGTACCTTGGCCCGGGGCACTGGAAATACTGGTTTCTCCGCCCAACATCAAGGAGCGTTCACGTATGCCGATCAGGCCAAAAGACTTGGTCTTAGTGGGCGCATGGGTGTCGAAACCACGACCATTATCGTCAATTTTCAGGCAATAGTGGTCCTTATCCAAATTGACGGCAATTTTTACCTTGCTGGCTGCCGCATGCCGCAGCACATTGGTCAGCGATTCTTGGGCGATGCGAAAAATCACGATTGCGCATTCCTCGTCCATATCGAAATCATCTTCCGGATACAACAGATCGCACTGAATCCCGGATTGTTCCGCGAATTTCCTTACCAGCCACTCCAAAGCCGGCACGATTCCCATTTCTATCGCCGAGGGACGTAGGGAGGTTGCCACGTCGCGGGTAACCTGGATGGTTTGGTCCAGTAACTCCATAATGTTGCGGATTTGTTCGGCCAGCTCCCGGTTGTTGATGGCGAATTTCATGCGTAGCAGCGACATTTCCATGCGCAGGGCAGTCAACATTTGTCCCAGCTCGTCGTGAACTTCACGGGCCATGTGCTTGCGTTCTTCTTCACGGGCCTTTTCCCGACGAGCGGCCAGTTGCCGTAATTGCAAGCGGGACGATTCCAGGTCTTTTTCTATTATTTTCAGCTCGGTGATGTCCTGCGATGTGCCTATGCCGCGCACGAAACTGCCATCCCCGGCAAATACCAGATCGGCGCGTTCCCTCAGCCATTTTATTTTACCGTTCGCCACGATACGGTGTTGGATGTCGTAAGGCGCGCCACGCATGGCCGCTTCCCAGGCGTGGCGTACGTAATGTCGGTCAGCCGGATGCACACATTTCAAGAAGCGCTCGTAGCTTATCGGTGTGCCCAAAGGCATACCGAAAATGCGGTAATTTTCGTCAGACCATTTCAGAGAATGCTCTCTAAGGTTTAATGACCAACTGCCCAAATGCGCCTGGGCTTGGGCGTGAGCCAGATGCGCTTCGCTTTCGCGCAAGGCATTTTCGATCAACTTAAAATTGCTGACATCTCTGTTAACCCCCACGATTTTTTGCCCGCCGCTCTTGGGATCGCCGGCTATGATGGCTGAAGCCTGAATGAAGCGTAAGGCGCCGTCGCTTTGCCGGCGAATCCTAAATTCCCAATGCTTTTCCTGCTGGTCTCGAATCAGCTTGCGTAGGGTGGCTTCGGTGCGCGGTAAGTCTTCAACCACCACCAAGGCAGACCAGATTTGGTAGTCTATGGGCGTTCCCACAGGAATGCCGAACATTTCGTACATGCGTTCATCCCAATCGCCGACGCCCAACGCCAGATCCCACTCGCAAATGCCGATTGCGGCGGCTTTGGTGGCCAAGCTCAAGCGTTCGTTGTAATTGCGGAGTCGCTCCTCCGCGCTACGGCTTTCGGTTATATCGCGTGCCAGACCGATGGTGCCCAGCACATCGTCTTTATCGTCGACGATGGGGGCTTTGATCGTTTCGGTCCAGGTTTCCCGTCCAGCGTCGAAGGCTCTCTCGGTCAGCGATATTTGTTGCCGAGTCAGCATCACTTCTTGGTCAACCGCGCGGTAATGCTCGGCCAGGCCTTCCGGCCAGATATCGAAATCAGTCACATCTTTTGAATCGTGCAGATGGTCGATGCCCACGGCGTTTAGCCAATGTTTGTTGGCTTGAATATATTTCCCGTTTCTGTCCTTCATCCAGGCCAAGAACGGTAAGCTATCGTACATGGCACGCAGACGGGCTTCCGATTCGCTAACCCGTTTTTGTGCAGACTTCAATGCGGTAATGTCGGTCACCAAGACGAAAAATCCTTTCACTTGACCTGCTGCGCCATCCGGCAAATAGGCGGCTTGCGTATGGCGAGTTGCCCCCGCGAAATTGACGATGGTACGCTCAAAATACTGCGGTTCTCCTTTCAGAACGGCATCGATAAACGGCTTATTCAACGTGTATAGATGATCGCCGATGACTTCGCGAATATGTTTGCCGAGCAAGTTTTCCGAAGTAAAGCCGAACCATTCTTCATAGGCTTTGTTGCCAAATTTGTTGATAAGATTTTTGTCCCAGTAGCCGATCATCGCCGGCATATGGTTGAGGACGGAGCCCAAGTTATGTTGGTAGTCTAAAATTTCGGCATGTTTCTCCGGGTTATTGGGCACCGGAATGTCCGAAAGTATCGTTAACCACGCCGATATAGTGCCATGTCGGTCTGCTAGGCCTCGACCGCTAACGTTGACGCGGACTGCGCTGCCGTCTGCGCGCTTTACAATTAATTCGATAGCCTCTTCCGTCATGCCTGGGTCAACAGGCTGGAAACACGGTAAAAGCGCAACGGGAAAAGGCGTGTTGCCGTCGGCGGTAAACAGGTAATGTCGATTCTCCCAATCGGCTGTTGAGCCAATCCCCAGCATAAGTTCAGCGGCGCGGTTGACGCAGACGATTGTGTACGTCGTGTCGAAAACAATGACGGCTTCTTTAATGCTGTCTATGATCCCGTAAAGCAAGTCGGTTTCATGGGCAAAATTACTCAAGTTGAGTCGGCGGTTTGGCATCTCGACGAATTAGTAATGGTTTGGGAAGGCAAGCATAAACGAGCTACGACATTTTTCGGCGAAGAAATTAACAGACATTTTTGGGTAAGCGAGCGAATAGCGTCCCGGCTTCACTTGTGGGCGGATTGGCCTACACTTTGGGCATTATCAATTCGAGAGCCGCCCGCATGGAATTTAAAGACTATCTAAAAATCCTCGTCCAACACGATGGTTCGGACCTTTACCTGACGGCGGGCGCTCCACCGGCGGCCAAGTTCCAAGGCAGCTTAAAACCGTTGGAAAACGTCAAACTTAGCCGTGAACGCATCAAGGAAATTGCTGACGGTATCATGGACGCCGAGCAACGCGCCGCCTTCGAACAGGTGCCGGAAATGAATCTGGCGATCACCGAAGAAGGAATCGGACGGTTTCGGGTGAATATTTTTAAACAGCGCAATTGCCATGCCTTGGTAATTCGCAACATCAAGGTCGATATTCCCAGTGCCGACGCCTTGGGCTTGCCGCAAATCCTCAAAGATAAAATCATGGAAAAGCGCGGGCTGATTTTGTTCGTTGGCGGCACCGGTTCCGGTAAATCGACGTCCTTGGCGGCCTTGATAGATTATCGCAATAGCAACTCATCCGGGCATATCATTACCATCGAAGATCCTATCGAGTTTGTGCATCCGCATAAAAAATCCTTGGTCAATCAACGCGAAGTCGGTGTCGATACCCTCAGTTATGAGGATGCATTGAAAAACACTTTGCGGCAGGCGCCGGATGTGATTCTGATCGGCGAAATTCGCAGTCAGGAGACCATGGAACACGCTTTGGCTTTTGCCGAAACCGGGCATTTGTGCTTGTCCACGTTACACGCCAATAACGCCAATCAGGCCTTGGACCGGATCATCAACTTTTTCCCGGAAGAGCGCCGTCCGCAGTTGTTGATGGACTTGTCCTTGAATCTGCAAGCGTTTATTTCCCAACGCCTGGTACCCACCGTGGAAGGTAAGCGGGTGGCGGCTATCGAAATTTTGCTGGGTACTAAATTGGTCAGCGATTTGATCCATAAAGGCGATATTCACGCCATTAAGGAAGCGATGGAAAAATCCGAAAATATCGGCATGCAGACTTTTGACAGCCATTTACTCAAGCTCTACAAAGGCGGGGTGATCACCTTGGAAGAGGCCTTGCGCAACTCGGATTCGCCGAACAATTTAAAACTGAAAATCAATTTGAGCGAAGGTTTGGGGTCGGCGACCAAAAAGCCCAGTTCTTTGGCTGGCAGTCTTGCTTTGGAAGAAATCACCAAGAAAGAGGGGGATGAGGAAAGTGAGGGACATTAAGGAAATTCCAACGAATGTCCCAAACATCTTTGCTTTGTCGTTACAACGAAAGCGGGAAGCCGGGAAATTCAAAAAACTGGATTTCCTATTGTGGGAATGATGGGGCTATCAAAACATAAAAACGGACGATGGGCCATTTTGCAAGCGAGTGGCAATCGATAGATTTCGTTTGGACCAGCTATCGTATTCCCCATGGAATCAGCTTGTTCATAGAGCTTAAAGCCGTTTTGAACAGGCTAGGATAAGTCTGCGACGCTGAGGATCTTATAAACCTCGTAGGCTGGCTGCTGATAAGGATGGCAAGCCAGCAAGGTTTGCACCACCGTTTTAATTAAATCATCGGCGCAGACCATTTCTATCTTATATTCGGCGACCTGCTGAATTTCACCGATACTGCCCAGATAAGGGTGGCTACCGGCGAGAGGCCGGAATTGGCCCTCGCCCAGCACTTGCCAGGCACAACTGTCGTAATCGCCGATACGCCCGGCGCCTTGCTCGAACAACGCTTGTTTTAGCTGTTCGGCATGGCTGACCGGCACA
Organism: Methylomonas sp. Kb3; assembly: GCF_002834115.1. Taxonomy (NCBI): domain Bacteria; kingdom Pseudomonadati; phylum Pseudomonadota; class Gammaproteobacteria; order Methylococcales; family Methylococcaceae; genus Methylomonas; species Methylomonas sp. Kb3. Next base: position 13,077 of record NZ_PIZT01000007.1, read on the forward strand.
TAAAAACTCAGTTTATACATAGTGCCGGATGCCAGGTGACCATGCCAAGCAGGTTAGGGTTACTAACATCAGCCGGTAGCCAGTAAAAACACGCCCCACAGCACCACAACCAGCGTAATTTCCTCGATCATGTTGATGGCGGCCTGTCGGTCCGCTCTGTTCAGCATGGCTGTTTGATTGGCTTTTTGATCGCGCATATGAACGGATTGATGAAGCATAATCTCCTCCTAGTGGTGGTTGGTATAGCTACGCATTTGTCCGACTAATACCCCTTGTATTTCCAATTGCTCGGGCCGGTAACGCATGGTCTGCATCGAGGAATTGGCGGGGATTAGCAGGGTTTCGTGTGGGTACTGCTCGATAAATTTCAAAGTCGCTTCGGCTTTTTCAACCAATGCAACGACGATTTCGCCGTTACGGGCATGGCTGCGTTGTTCGATGATGACCCAGTCGCCGTCGAAGATGCCTTCTTCCTGCATCGAATCACCCTTTACTTTCAGGACATAACAAGGGTTCTCGGTTTTCAATTCTTCCGGCACAGCCATATAAGAAATGTTTTCGATGGCTTCTATCGGTCTGCCGGCGGCTATGGTGCCGACAAAAGGCAGCATGCCGGATGCCACGGTTTTGTTGACCAGCGATTTGGCGTGTTCGGTCAGGCGAATGCCGCGTTGCTTGCGCTCCGGTGCTTCAATCAAATTGGCGTCGATCAGTGCCTTGATCTGGCTGTGCAATGAACCGCGCGATTTCAAACCCATCGCCACGCACAATTCTTCCAGTGTCGGCGGATGACTGAATAGCTCCTGATTTTGTAGCAGGAAGTCGAAAATTTCTTGTTGCTTACGGGTAAGTGTCATATTTGTTCTGCATTTGTTTTGTAAAAGCATACAATGAAAACAAATGTAGAACAAATAATTTTTTCAGGTTGCCGGAAAAATTTGCTACTGGTGGGTTGCTGTGGATCAGGAGCGACGAAAAACGGGTTTTTCGAAGAGGCTATTTTTAACCTGGCTCTTATATTTCCGTTGGCCGTCATTCCCGCATAAGCGGGAATCCAATTTAGCAACTGGGCTCCCGGCTTTACGGGAGCGAGCTTATTTAGAAGTGTGGTTAATAGCCGTTGCGTAAGGTCCAGTGAGACTGAAACCGGTCATTCTGCAAAAATCAGGCATTTTCGGATGTTATTGCCGCGCTGGGAAACGGAAGTAGAAAGCCGTTACCAGCGTTCCAACGGGGCGGACTGGGCGTTTTATCGAAAGTGTTATTTGCTTGCGTCAGTGACGCATTTCTTGGTGAAGCTATTCTTCGCAGCGCCTTTCAAGTTTTTCTCGGCAGCTTTTGCATCGCAGCCGGCTTTAGCGGCAGTGATTTTGGCGTCTTTCTCGCATTTTTTAAGAAAGCTATTTTTGGCGGCGCCAGCCAGCTTTTTTTCAGTAGCCTTGGCTTCGCACGCTGCGTCGGCTGCATACGCCGTTTGGTTCAAGAAAAATAAAGCTACTATTGCCAAAATAATGTTTTTCATTAGGTATTCTCCGAATAGATTAATAGAGCGCTTATTCTGTAGTTGCTGAGGTTTGGATGGTTCTCGCAATTGACCCTCTGTTGCTTGCCGTTTACCGCAAGAGGTCTTTATGCCCCAACAATCGTTATTTTCAACGCAAGCGGCTAAGTGTCGCGTGATGAACGATTTTCTCAGCAGTAAAACGCTAGCCCTTCAGCACTATGGTTTCGACTTGGTCTCCCCCTCTGGCCGACAGCGTGATTTTGTCCTCCTGAGCCAACCAACCGATACTTCTTTGAATGATGGCCTCTTCCTCCGGCAGTACATAAACTAATTTGGCAACCGGTGTCGCGCCGTTTTCAGCTAAATGATGCCAGATAACCCCAGCGGTCAAACCTATGCGTTCGTGCATGGAAATTACGACTGGCGCGGTTTCACTTGGCTCTGCTTCCACAGTAGGCTCTACTTTGGCGGCTTTGGGCTTTGGATTAGCTTTTTTCGCGGCTGCTTTAACAGTGGGCGCCGGGGCTTTTTCGATATTTTCCGGGGCAGCCGGTGCTTCAGCCGTTGTTTTTACGGCTTTAGGCGTTGTAGTTGCTTTGGGTTTAGCTTTGGTTTTGCCCGGTGCGGCGGAGGCTTCTTGTGCTGTTTTAACGGCAACGGATTTGGCAGGGGATTTTTTAGTCGCTTTCGCTGGAGCGGGCTTTTCAGCGGTAGAGACTGGTGTTTCGGAGGTAGGCGTAGTTTTTTTCATATTAGCTTTCGACGGTCAAGGATAGAGTTGTTTCCAGCGTTAGAGCTTAGCGCATGGCTATACTGGGAGTTTAACCGAGATTTTAACCGGATTTACAAATCGATTGCTTGTTAAACCCTTGGTCATAAAAAAACCGGTATCAGCTTAGCCGATACCGGTTTGATATAACGCGCTTAAGCTGTGATTAGTGTACGTCTTTCCAGTACTCTTTTTTCAGCAGATAAGCTAGAGCGATAAACATCAGGATAAAGAACAGCACGTATTTACCCATTTGTTGTCTTTCCAACTGTACCGGTTCACCGACGTAAACCAGGAAGTTGACCAGATCGTTGACCATTTTGTCGAATTCCTGGGGTGTCATTTGGCCGGGTTGATCCAGTTTCAGACCAGTAATCACGTCATGGCCGTCGATTTTCTGCGTAATTGCCGACTGCGTACCTTGCAGTTGCCAGAACACGTTGGGCATACCGACATCAGGGAATACCGCGTTGTTAACGCCTAAAGGTTTTCCCGGTTCCGCATAGAAGCTGCGCAGGTAGGTATATAGCCAGTCGGCACCGCGCGAACGGGCGATCAGCGATAAATCCGGCGGTGTGGTGCCGAACCATTTTTCCGCGTCGTGCGCGTTCATGGCTGAATGCATCTGATCGTAAATGCCGGCCCCGAAAGGCGCCACCACTTTCAGAACTTCCGCTTCATCTAGTTTCAAATCGATCGCGATACGTTTGTAGCGGATGTGTTTTGCCGAATGACAGCCCAAACAATAAGTGACGTAATACTTCGCGCCGCGCTCCATCGACAGGTTGTCGCTCAAGTCGATGTCGGCGCTATCCAGTTTGACGCCGCCACTGGCCAGCACGTTGAAAGGCAGCAAAAACAAAAGAGTGTAGAGTATTTTTTTCATGGCTTAATCCAGGCTCTTTTTTAGGTTTTTTGCAAAACGAATCAGCACGGCTGAGATGCCGGACCAGTTCGGCCTTTTCTTAGCGATAGTGCCCCCCATATTGTCGGGAACTTGCTGTACCTCAACGACTTCATCGACTAAGGCCAGCAGAGCGGGAATGCGATCCTCCAGGCTAGGCTGGTTGGTCAGGCGATTCGGTACCGGTTTGGTTTTTTCCCAGCGGGTATATAAAGGCATCAACAGGAAAAATCCGAAGTAAACGGCGGTCAATATCCGCGCAACCGTCGTGGCGCCTGGCGTAGCAGGCTGGGTACCCAAATAACCCAAGCCGATAAACGCCACTACAAACAATGCCACGGCTTTTTTGAAGATGCCGCCACGGTAACGGATAGACTTGACCGGGCTACGATCCAGCCAAGGCAGCATGAACAGCACCACAATCGCGCCGCCCATCGCAATCACGCCGGCAAACTTATCCGGTACCGCGCGCAAAATGGCGTAGAACGGGGTGAAATACCAGACCGGGGCGATATGTTCCGGGGTTTTCAATGGGTCAGCCGGGATAAAGTTGGCATGCTCCAGAAAGTAGCCGCCTAATTCCGGCATGTAGAAAATCACCGTGGCGAAGAAGAACATGAACACGCCGACGCCGACGATGTCCTTGACCGTGTAGTACGGATGGAAGGGAATGCCGTCGACAGGATGTCCCCAAGGGTCCTTTGATTGCTTGATTTCAACGCCGTCGGGGTTGTTGGAACCCACTTCGTGCAAAGCCACGATGTGCAGGAATACCAGGATCAGCAATACCAGCGGCACAGCGATGACGTGAAACGCAAAAAAGCGGTTCAAGGTGGCGTCGGAGACCACATAATCGCCGCGTACCCACAGCGATAGCTCGTCGCCGATCACTGGAATCGCGCTAAACAAGGAGATAATTACCTGGGCGCCCCAGTAAGACATTTGGCCCCAAGGCAGCAGGTAACCCATAAACGCTTCGGCCATCAAACAGACGAAGATCAGCATGCCGAAAATCCAGATCAGTTCGCGCGGTTGCTTGAACGAGCCGTAGATCAGGCCGCGGAACATGTGCAGATAGACGACGATGAAGAACGCCGAGGCGCCGGTGGAATGCATGTAACGCACCAGCCAACCCCAGTTGACGTCGCGCATGATGTATTCGACCGAATCGAAAGCCAGTTTGGCGTCCGGCTTGTAGTTCATGGTCAGCAAAATGCCGGTGATGAACTGGTTGACGAGCACGAACAGAGCCAGAGACCCAAAGAAATACCAGATGTTAAAGTTTTTGGGCGCGTAGTAGTGCGCCATGTGTTCATTCCACAAATCGGAGAGTGGAAAGCGCTCCAGCAGCCATTCGCTGCATTGATTCATTTTACGCTTCATGCTTTGTCTGCCTCGCTGTCTTCGCCCACGACAATCAGATTGTCTGTTTCATATCGATAAGGCGGTATTTCAAGATTGGTAGGGGCGGGAACGCCGCGATACACACGACCGGCCAGATCGAACCAGGAGCCGTGACACGGGCAAAAGAAACCACCTTTCCAGTCCGGGCCTAAATCATTAGGGGCAATTTCCGGGCGAAACGTAGGAGAGCAGCCTAAGTGCGTGCATAGGCCGACCGCGACAAAAATTTCCGGTTTAATGGAGCGCAGCGGATTTTTGCTGTTCTCCGGCTGCATGGATTCGTTGGATACCGGGTCAGCCAGTTTGCTGTCCAGCGTCGCCAGAGTGGATATAACCTCCGGCGTCCGGTTCAAGACCCACACCGGCTTCCCTCGCCAAGCTACACGAATTAGCTGGCCGGGTTCCATCTTGCTGATATCGACATCGACGGGCGCGCCTGCTGCCATGGCCTTGGCGCTGGGCTGCATTTGCGAGAGAAAAGGGACGGCCAAATAGCCGGCACCCACTGCACCAACCACCGACAGTGCCGAGGTCAGAAACTGGCGTTTGGAATGATCGACGCCTTCGTGGTTCATAAGTAACACTCCTGATGATGTGATGTATATCGCGATACATCGATTATTATAATTTTTAGCAAATATACCCTACTGTCCGTGATTATTGAAATTGTTCTTGCGACAGCGCTATTCAAGGGTTTCAGGCGTTTGCGGATGCTGAGAATTATCACTTTAAAGCAACTGCCAGCGCGTTTAGAAAGGCTTGATTTTCTTCCGGTTTCCCGATGGTGACGCGCAGGCAATTGTGTAACAGCCCGCCTTGCGGGGACAGATTCTTGATCAACACGCCTTGCGACTTCAAAGAAGCAAATACATCGTCTGCGGCGTTGTTGAGGGTGCGGAACAATATGAAGTTAGCGGCGCTGGGGTATGCGTGGACGCCGGGTGTCTCGTCTAAGGCTTGAAGAACTGAAGCGCGCTCCGCTCGCAGCGTTTGGGTTTGCTCTAACAGAAACTCGCCATGATCCAACGCAAAGCCCACCGTGATTTGGGTCAAGCTATTGATATTGTAGGGTAAGCGGACTTTATGCAGCTGCTCCACAATGGCCGCATCGCCGGCCAGAAACCCCAGGCGTAAGCCGGCCAGCCCCAGTTTGGAAACGGTACGCATCACCAGTAAATTAGGATAATGTCCTAGCTCGCCGATAAAACTGGCGTCGGCAAACGGCGCATACGCTTCGTCGACTACGACCAAGCCCGGTGCAAGGCTGAGTATTTCCTTGATGGCGTCGGCATCGAATAAGTTGCCGGTGGGGTTGTTGGGATAGGCGATAAAAATCAGGGAGGGTCGCGATTCGGCAATCGCCGCGCGCATGGCCGGCATGTCCAGTTCAAAACAGTCTGCCTGCAACGGCACGCCAAGGTAACGCAGGCCCAGGCTTTGCGCCACTTGCTTGTACATCACAAATCCGGGTTCCGGTGCCAACACAGTGGCATCGGCGCTCAGAGCCATCAGCAATATTTGAATGATCTCGTCCGAGCCGTTGCCGAGCAGCAAGGCCGCTTGCTCCGGTATGCCGTTCGCTCGGCGCAATGCGGCCGCCAGGGTCTTGGCTTCCGGGTCCGGGTAGCGGTTGATCGGGCAGGATTTCAGTGATTCCAGCCAGCGTGTTTGAATGTCTTCCGGCCAGCTATAAGGATTTTCCATGGCATCGAGTTTGATGAAGTTACTGGCATCGGCGACATGGTAGGCCGACATGGAGAGAACTTCTGAGCGGAACAGCGTTTCGAGCGGTTGGGTTGGCATGTGGTCAAACTCTGCGGAATTGGAACGAGCGGCATGGATATTACACCCTAGCAAACTGGGCAGGCCGCGAGGGCAAAAAATCGGCGGATTTTAACAAAGCGGAGGGCGAACGTATAACCTTGAAAACCAGCCTCTTGCGTCTCCGTTGACGCGAATCGCTCGCTGCGGTGCGGGCGGATACGGCGCGGGATAATAACACTGCTTGCTGGAGGTGGCAAAGGGATTAGGCTGCAGAGCGGGCGGATTTGCCTGTGAATGCGATGATGCTTGGACAATACGCTTCTATGATGAATTAAGCAGTCAGTCAGGTTGCCGCTATCGCGGCTCCCTGACGATTTGCTTTACAAGCCTACCACTGTGATTCGCCAGTTTCCGGGTCGTACATTTCGTGGAAGATTTTGTGGCGGTTGGCGATCAATTCGTCGATGCTGGGCGAGTTGCTCATCGCTCGGGAAATTGCCAGCTTCATGGCTTCATAGTTGGTGCGGTACAAATCCTTGCGGTCCAAATCCGGGTTTTCCGCGCAGGAGGGGTCTATCCAGATCATGGCGATGATGCACAACTCGTTGGCTTGCAGGCGCGGAATGACGCCGTCGGCGACGCTATCGATGACTGCGTCGGCGACCGCCGACTGTACCGGACCGCCCAATAAATTGACATAAGCCGAGGATTTGATCGTGACTTTCGGCACCATGATGGTGGCCGGACGCACTTGTTGGTTGGTGGCGCGGATCGCAAACATGCGCGTGTGGCCGGCGGTTTGGCCCATCAGATTGGCAAAAGCATGGCCGGCCGGGCCTTTGACGTCGCCAATCAGAATTTCCGGCATGGCGTCGGTGCCTTGCCCTTCGCTGGAAAATACGGTGGCTTCGCCGGTTCTAAACCAATAAGAGTCTGACATGGTGCGTCCTCGGAGTATGTTGAGAAAGGCCGCATTCTATGCCCGAGCTGGGCTTGCGGCAATAGGCGGACTCCGGCTTAGGGTTTAGATTGGTGGCTAAGCATGTGGGTGTAGCGCTGTTAGCGCATGCGATCCCGATACGCGCAGGTAAGGCTGGAAGGCTGTGAGACGGCGCAACCACTCCAGCGTAGCTGCTGGTCTCCCGCCTTCGCGAGAGTGCCACTATTTAGGGTAAAAGTGAATAATGTCCGGTTCCGCTATGCCTGCACGGCTTTCATCGCACTGCGTAACAACTGCAAACATTGGCGATTGGCGGCTAGATCCAGCGCGCTGAAATCGTCCTGAGTAGTCAGTAGCGGATCGGCGCCGGCTTCCAGTAATTGCTTGACCACCGCGTGCTTGCCACTGGATGATGCATAAGTCAGCGCGCTGGCGCCGCTCGGGTTTTGATAGTTAATATCGATGCCGGCTTCCAGTAACAAGCCGATGCAATCGCCGGCTTCGGCGAAACATGCGGCCCACAGCGCGTTGTTGCCGTAAGCGTCCAGCGCCGTAAGATCTGCACCTTGCTCCAACAGAAAGGCCAGCACGTCGCTCCGGCCTTGTTGGGCGGACAGAATCAATGGGTGTTTGCCGTGTGGGTTGAGGCCTAATTGAAAGCCATTTTCCAGTAGCCAGGCATCTATTTCGGGCGTAAGAGGCATACAGATCAGACCAGAGAAGGGCGGTGGAGTAAGGACAGATGGCCGACACCGGCGGTTTTCAGTTTGTCGGCTAATTCGTGTCGGGCTAGTTCGCCTTTGCCGCGCAGATACTTCAATTCGCTGCCGGTCAGCAAGGTGATGGCAACCAGTTTTATCTCGCCGCCCGCTAGCGTTAGGGTTTTGCCGGGTTCGCTGTTAGCGCCCAGCAGTGCGCCGATTTGCCCACGGCCGTCCTTGATATGGTCGATTGCGAATTCCATCGATAATAGCTCGCCGTTCAACAGCCGTTCGCTCAAACGCGGAAAGCCGGCCAGGGTGTGGCTGACTTCGGCGGTTAAAGGAAATAACCAGGTGTCGGCGAGTTTGCTGAGCGGCGCATCGGTGGCGGTGCCGGAATCCGGGCTTGCGATAAACACTTCCAGGCCCAGGCCGGTTTCCGGGCGGTCGCGCTCTACCCAGGGATCGGATAAACCATCCGAGATCACGCAGGCGTTCTGGCCATGCCGTGCCGCCAGCCAGGCTGCGCCGGCCGGCCATTCCGGCCTGTCGCTCATCGGCCCCATCAGCGAGGTCAGGGCCGCCAATTCAGAACCCAGTTGTTCCTGCAGCGCTTGATGGCGAGATTCGGTCGCCATGCGCAATCGATCCGCATAAGTCAGGCCGACGATGTGTTCAGTTTGCTGCATGCGCCGTCTCCATGGTTAGGGCTTCCCAGCGCTCGCGGGCGGTAAAGCTGACTTCTTCGTCGGCATCATCGAGCATCTGTTTCAGCAGTTCCGGCTCGGCGCGCAAGGCCACCTCGTAACGTACGGTCCAGTCTTCGTCTTTACTCATCATGACCAGATCGTCGACGTCCATGCGCTGCGCGACGATGCGGCGGATGTTGACTTCGTGATCTTCGGCCATCAAGCCCAAACTGACACTGGGTATGCGTTCGGCGACGGTGCGGCGCACCTCATTGTCCGGGTCGGCGACCAGGCGGAACAGCCGCCCGGCGGGCAAGCGCTTGGCCACGTAGGTTCGCACCAAATAATCCGGGTCGTTGGCCATCAGTTCAAGTTGCGTTTCGGGCAGACGATCAGCTACGGTGACCCGGACTTCTCTGTCGCTGTCCTGACTCAGCTCCAGTAGCCAGTCAACGGGGATGCGGTAGGCCAATACCCGGCGCACCGCTTCGTCCGGATCGGTCAGTAACGGGCGCAAATGATTGGTGGGGAGATAGCGGGCGGCGATTGCCCGGCGTTCCCAGAACGGATCATTGGCGTAATTCGGCGCGAAGCCCGGATGAACTTTAAAAAAACGGTCGATTTGCCGGCCGCTTTCGGCGACCACACAGCGGTCGCCCGGTTTGCAAGTGCCGGCAGCCAATAAGCTATCCCGGTAAGTACAAGTCGAGCAGTCGGCTAACGGGGTTAGATCCACGGAATCGTGCTCTGCTAGGGATGAGGCCACCATTTAGGCGGCCTCCGCTAAGACCGGCAGTAGCTGTGGCGTGATTTGCGCCAGCCAGATTCGAATGCGCTCGTCGGTCAAATGCGGTTGACCGCGTTGATCCAGCACTAGGCCGACGAATTGGTTGTCGATTATCGAGTCGGAATGTTCGAAAGTGTAGCCTTCGGTACTCCAGCGGCCGATCATTTCGGCACCGTAGTCGTAAAACACCCGGTAAAGCTGGATCAGCGAGCTGGCGAAACGCGAAGCGTAGCGTTCTTGATGGCCCAAGCCGAATAGTGCGATGCGTTTGCCGGAGAGATCGGCGCCGTCCAGGGAAGGCACGAACTCTTGCCAGCTGCGTTCCTGGCATCCGGCTCCCAGGCCCGGCAAGTCGCCTATGCCATAACTGGGCGTGCCCAAAATCAGCGCGTCGTACTGCAATAATTCTTCGGGTTTTACTCGATTGATATTTTTGGGCTTGTCGGCCAGCTCATCGCCTAACAGACTGAAAATTTTTTTTGCCACTAGCCGGGTGCTGCCGGTATCCGTTCCGAAAAAAATGCCGATTTTGCTCATAAATCACCTGTGATCGAGAGTGCGGGATAAGGCTTGTGCAGCCGTTTTAAACTTCTCAGCAAATTTTGATCCAGATTCAAAAATAACCCGTGCATCTGGTTTTTTGTTTTATATCAGTTAGATAGGGTTTTTTGCCGTATTTTCAGGTTGAGGTCTGTGCAGGCATGTCTACAATTGCCAGACCGATGGGGTGATTTGTGACACAGCGGCCGGCGTTATCCGTTAGATTCAGGGTGGATTGTTAGCGTCAAGATGCGGCTCTTCAGTGAGCTAACGCCTGTTTTTAGTGCAAGCTGATTGCGTGGTTATTTTGAATTTAGCCAAGTACATTCATTACCGTAATAAATATTCAAGGACGCCATATGGCAATTCTGCGCTGTAACAATTGTGCCTATTTACGTGAAGTGCCGAACGAGCATGTGGGCAAAACGGTTAAGTGTCCGGTTTGCGAACAAGCATCGGCAATTCACGATACCGTGGTTTTTGTGAAGAAACTGATCGATAAATACGGGGTGCTACTGGCTAAATACCGGGAGTTGGAGCAGGCGAGTAATCCTGTAACGGAAATGGCGCCATCCGATATTCGCTTGCCTAAAGACGAAGAGGTGGATTTGCACAACACTGCTGTGATGACTAACAGTATGCAGTACAAACCCATCATCAGCTGGTTCGAACGTAAAAATATCCAGGTCGAAGTGAATCATAACGCCTTGGATACGCAAGGTTTTTATGATGAAGTGGCGGTTGAATTGGGCGATAACTTTCCGGTTTTGCAGGATGTACTGGATAGAATTAGGAAAGCCCAAAGAAATAACTACGCATCGGTTGTTTTGAATTTAAGCGATTACAGTCAAAATCAAATTAAAACCATTACCGGCTTTTGTAAAAACCTTTACGAATTCTCGTTTGTCGCCAAGTATTTTTATAATAAAAATGAAAAGAGAGTCCATCTGACGTTACAGAGTATGTCGGCCATTGTCGGATTTTTTAATGGTGAATGGTTGGAGTGGTATGTGTTTATGAAATTGCTGAAACATTTCTACGAAAGCAAAGGGCTTTTCTCTTGCTTAAGAAGCTTTAATATTCAGTTTGCCAATGAAGATAAATATGAAGTGGATGTATTTTTTCTAATTAATGGGCGGATACCGGTGTTTATAGAGTGTAAATCCGGAGAATTTCGTTCGTTTATCGACAAGTACTGCAAAATGCGGCGCAGGCTGGATATTGCCAAGGAAAACTTTCTGTTACTGGTCTTGGGTGTTAGTGATGAGCAGGTGTTGGGGTTGACTAGAATGTACGATATTACCTTCGTCAATGAAGCCGGCTTTATCAAACATATTGCCGGCTTGGCGTCGCAATAAATTATACCTCTTAATATTTGTGGTAATTAGGCTATTTTTCCCGGTTTTGCTGCTATTTTCAGAATCTATGGTAGGATGAAAAGGCTTTGAGCAAGCAACCGGATTAAAATATACAGTCATAAATTTGTAATTTTAATGTGGTTTAAAAAAACACTTAGTTATCAATTGATAGGATTTGTATGAACACAGTAAAAAAAACCTTGGCTTCATTTTTGGTGATCGCCGCAGCATTGGTTTCCACATCCGCTAATGCAAACAGCGCTGGCGACGCCAAAGTACGTGCAGCCGGTGAAGCTACCGTTGCCAAAGTAGAAGAAGCTGTAAGCTTGTTGGAAAAAGGCGACAAAGAAGGTACTTTGAAAGCACTGGGCGACGTTCGCCAGTCGCAAAAAGAGTTCCGTTATGAGCAAACCGAGCGTTTGCGTCAAAGAGCTGGCGACAAACTGAAGGTTGCCCGCGATGAGATCGAAAAAGGTGATGCCAACGCCGTAGCCAGCTTGAAAGCGACTCTGGACCTTTACAAAGAAATGATGAAAGTTTACAGCGCCGCTCACTAAGGACGCATCTAATTAATCCAATCCGGATTGATTAACGGCTGCCACCGGAAGACGTGTTTTCTCGGTGGCTCCCAACTAAACTGTTTTCGATGTTCATGCCTGCTTGGCATACTTCCCTTACTCCCTCCGCTGCCGATCTTTCAAAGCTTGCAATCGGCAAACAATTGCTCAAATTCCTGGGCCCGTAACGGTTTGGCGAACAAATAACCCTGTCCAAAATCGCAACCTGCCGCAGTAAGCAAATCCCGTTGGCTTGAGGTTTCTATGCCTTCGGCAATCACTTTTATGCCCAATTTGTGAGCCATCACGATGATTGCCTCGCATAAGGCCATGTCGTCGGAGCCAACTGCCAGATTGCGGACGAAGCTCTGATCTATTTTCAGATAATCGATGTCGAATTTTTTCAGATAAGACAACGAGGAATAGCCGGTGCCGAAATCATCCAGCGACACCTGAATGCCGGCGTCGCGGAACGACAACAGTTGCTCGGCCACGCTGCTATTGGCATCCAGTAACAGGCCTTCGGTAATTTCGATGACGACGCTTTGCCCGGAAAGACTCAGTGCCTCCAGCCTATCCAGCCAATCGCGATGGCTTTCGCGCTCATTCCGAAATTGCACCGGCGACTTATTGATGCTGATCTGGAATTTTTCGTGTATCGATTGCCGCCAGCGACTGGTTTGCTCGGCGGCTTCCTGAAAAATCCAATTTCCGATGCTGCTGATCAAACCGGTTTCTTCGGCAATCGGAATAAAGTCCGCCGGGTTGATCAGGCCGCGTGTTGGATGTTGCCAGCGGATCAGCGCTTCCGCTTTGCGTACAGTATTAGTAGCCAGTTCGACGATGGGTTGGTAGCACAAATAAAACTGCTGCCCGGCCAGAGCCTGTCGTAGGTCGTTACTGAGCCGCAGCCGCGCTTGTGCGGATTCCTGCATGGTAGGGATGAAAAAACAATATTGGTTTCGGCCCTGGCGCTTGGCGGCATACATCGCCTGGTCCGCATGCTTTAACAGCGATTTCAGGTTGTCGGCGTCATCCGGGAAAAAAGCGATGCCGATACTGGTGGAAATATAAGCAATTTCGTTACCCAACTGAAAACATTCCGTCATTTTGTGCAACAGCTTGCCGGCTATACGCTCGGCGTTGTCGGGGTCGCCGACATCGCTCAGAATCACAGTAAACTCGTCGCCGCCCAGGCGGGCTACCGTGTCGGTTTCCCGCACGCTGGTCAAAATCCGTTGGGCGGCAATTTGCAGCAGCTCGTCGCCCATGTCGTGTCCCAGTGTGTCGTTCACTTCCTTGAATAAGTCCAGGTCGATAAACAACAGCGCCAGACGCTTGTGTTCCCGGTGGGCTTTTTTGATCTCCTGACTCAGCCGGTCGTAAAACATGCGCCGATTCGGCAATTGGGTTAATGGGTCGAAATTGGCTTGTTGCCAGATCACGCCTTCGGTTTTTTTCTTTTCGGTAATATCGGAAAACAAAGCCACCCGTCGCTGCATGGTCTGTTGAGCATCAAAGATGGTATTGACGGTTAACCACTTGGCGTATAACTCGCCGTTCTTACGTTTGTCCCAGATTTCGCCCTGCCAGCTGCCCTTGCTTTGAATGGCTTGCCACATAGCTTCGCTGTGGATGCTGCTGTTTAAAATGCCAATGTGCTTACCGACTACTTCATCGGATTGGTAGCCGGTAATGGTGGTGAAGGCGGCGTTGACTGTCAGGATGCGATCATCCGAGTCTGCCAACAACATGGCTTCGCTGCTGTTTTGATAAATCAGTGCGGCCTGTTGCAGGGCTTCTTCGATACGCTTACGTTCGCTAATGTCCCGAGCGATAGCCAAGTTATAACCGACATTGGCGTATTCAAAATAATTGGCCACGACTTCCACCGGAAACAGCCTGCCATCCTTGGTTTTGTGGATGGTTTCCAACTTGTTCGAGCGCTTAATTTTCAGCTCCGCCCAGTGCGCGGCCCAGACTTGGCGCGGAAAGCAAGGGTCTACATCGAATACGCTCAAGCGCAACAGCTCTTGATGGCTATAGCCCAAAGCCTTGCAGGATTGGTTGTTGATATAAATGAAGCTGGCATTTTCGGTAATCAAATAAGCGCTGTCATGCATTTGATCCATGCCAAAGCTTAATTGGGCTAAGCGCCTGCGCGAGGTTTTTTGCTCGGTGATGTCCCGGAAACTCCAAACCCGGCCCGCCGGTTGTCCGTCCAGATATTGTGGTTGGCAATAGCTTTCGATAAAGCGGCCGTCTTTAAACTCCAGTTCGCTGGCGTAACGTTGCTTAGGGTATTTATAAATCTCTTCGATTCGGTTTAGGAAGGCGGTTCGGTCTTTTAGCAGTTTCAGGGCGTAGCTCAGGGATTTCTCATCGTCGCCGATCTTTAAAGAACCTGGCGGGATGCCCCAAATCCGCATGAATTGCGGGTTGAAAGTGGCGATCTTGCCGAACAGATCGACTACCAATATAGCGTCGGTGCTGGAGTCGAGCGCGGCTTGAAGGATTGATAGCGATTTTTGCAAACTGGCTTGTTTCTGCTTGGGTTGGACCATGACTCGGCTACACTGCTAGCAAGTAAATCTAGCAAAGGCTTATTTAAAAGGTTGATTTATAAGCCTAGCCGATTCCGACGCTGCCGTACCTATTTCTATAGCTTGATACGAAATGCTTATTGCGCGGCAAAGTAGTGCATTGCTCCTAGCAAAGGTGTGCGCGGATTCAAAGCCAGTTTGACCGATAGCTTGGCGAGCATGGGCTGAAACCGGCCTTTGGCGACAAAAGCCTGGATAAATTCCCCGGATTCCAGCACCGATCTGATTTTCGGGCCAATGCCGCCGCCGATGAATACGCCGCCGGTAGCAAATGCTTTTAAGGCCAAGTTACCCGCTTCGGCGCCGTAAAGTTCCGCAAACAAGCGCACGGTTTCGCGGCACAAGGGATCTTCGTCGTTCACGCCCAAGCGCGAAATCAGCGCATTGCGATCAACGCCGCTGGCATTGGCGGGTGCAGGCACCGCCGGGCACGGCGGGGCGAAGCGGGCTTGGACCAGAAAGTCGTAGATATTACTGAAGCCGATACCGGACAATATCCGTTCGCAGCTGACATGCGCAGGATAACGGCCGCGCAGGAAAGTCAGCAGTTGATCTTGTTGCGGGTTTTGCGGCGCAAAATCGCAATGACCGCCCTCTGTGGCGATGGGGTGATACTGTTCGCCGTCCCAATGCAGCATCGCTTCGCCCAAACCGGTGCCGGCGGCGATCACCGCAATATTGCCGGTTTGCGGCTCGGCGGTGGGATTGAGCTCGACGAAGTCCTGTTCCTGTAGGTGCAGCATGCCGATTGCCATGGCTTCCAGATCGTTCAGCAATTTCACGCGCTCGGTGCCCAGTCGAGCTTTAAGTTGTTCGCCATCCAATAGCCAGGGCAGGTTGGTGGTCTGGCAGCGTTGATTGACGACCGGGCCGGCTATGCCGAAACAAGCCGATGTCACCGTTGGGGTGTCGCTCAGAAACAGATCCAGAATTTCCTCAAACGTTTGAAACTCGCCGCTGGCAAAAGTTTGTTCCTGCAAACAGCTCAGCGTGCCGTCGGCTTGTCTGTCGAGTAAGGCCAGAACCGTTTTGGTTCCGCCGATGTCGCCGGCTAGAATCATATGCGTCCTCATGAGGTTGGGGTGGCGTTGTTGAGCAAGTGGATCAAGGCATCGAGTATCGCGTTGGCCAGCGCATGCGGCGGCAGTTGGTAAAACGCTTGCCAAGCCAGCGACACGCATTCTTCGTAGTGGTCGCGGTAGTGCGGGTGTTGTTGCAGCCAGCTAATTCTGACCGCATGGCCGATCAAAATATCCGTGACCAAGGTGTCGTCAATGTACAGGTCGGGATAATCGCGGACAATGGAGGCCAGCGCGCGCAGGGCTTCCACGCTCAATTGCCGATACACCGGCGCCTGAATTTTATTCAGAATATGGTTGATATGTAATCTAAAGCTTTGTTCGCCGGCGGTCATTTGTGCCAGCATGATTTCGCTGTCGATCCGGCGCTTGCTGTTGTATTTTTCGCCGACCATCAAACCCTTGCAGTGATGCAGCAAGTCCCATACGCCAGCGAAGAAGGCTTCGTTTTCCCGGCCGACGCTGCCTTGCTGTTCACGCCAGGCATACCAGTCGTCGGCGTCGCCGCGGTCTTTCGGATTCATGGATTCCGGAAAGCGCGCGGCGGTCAGATCACGCTGCGGGCCTTCGCAATGCAAGGTTTCGACTTGCCCCAGCTGGTTTTCGCTGTTGTTGTAATCTTCCAGGGTTTCCTGCAATAGGTCCGCCACCTGATGTGGCGGCAGCGACAAAATATCGCTAAACGCCTGGTCCAGAGAGGTGCTGCTCAGGCGTTTTTGTCTGGCAATGATCAATTGCAGAATGTGGCCGACGCGAATGGTGTGCATGTCGGCGAACAATTCCGGCTTTAACTTGATCAGCATACCCAGGTAGATAATCAGTTCCTGCACGATGATCTGCTGGCTACTATCGTTGGGGTTAAAGGTGCGGATAGTATCCAGGATTTGCCAGGAGTCGGTGGGGCGGCGCAAGGTGGCTTTGCCGCTGTAAGCGCGGCCCACGGTCAGACCGTGTTGGCGCACCAAAATTTCCGTGGCGGCTTGCTCCAGGTTAATATCGTATTTGCCCAGTAAGCTGGCGCAGCGACGTACCACATTCCAGGCGTGGCGGTCGCCGGCGCGGACATAGACTTCTTCCAGCAAGTCGCGCACCCGTCCCGGCTGGTTATCATCGTTGCGTAAGCCGGTGTCGTAATCAAGCCCGTGACGTTGGCAGAGTAAGGTGAGGGCTTCCAGCTGGGCATAGAGGTTGGGATTATCTCGCAACTGCTTAACTAATTGGCCGTCGTCACCAATTTCCCACTCGGTCAATACGAAGCTATCCAGCGCTTGCGGCGCTTGGTCGTCGTGGGCCAGCAAATTAGCGAAGGGGCGTTCCACTTCTTCCCAACTGGCTTCGGAAAAGCTGAAGTCGTGCAGGTAGCCGATTTTTTCGTGGCTGGCCGTTTGCACAAAATCAGTCAATCGTCCCAGTTTCACCGGTGTGCCTTGCACATTGCCTTGGCTGAGTTGCTCGATAAAACCCAACAATACTTGGCGGTCTTCGTTGCCGAGCATGTTGTGCTTGATGTTGATGACCAACAAGGGCTGAGCGGGATTGTCCCAGTGGCGGATAATGTAGGCCAGTTCAGTACGCAGCCGTTGAATCAGCAACTGGTTGTCCATGGCAATATAAAAACCTTTTTGGTTCATGAATTGCGGTAAAAACAATAAAGGCTCGCCCGCCAGCACGTAAAGCTTGGAAGTGGCTAGCGTGCGTAATTGTCTTAGGGGTCGGCCAGTGAGTCCGATGCGGTCGTTGCGCCCTACTTGGGTGTAAGCAACGGCTAATTCGCTGGCGTCTCGCACTTGGATCGGCGCGATTTCAGTTAAAGTTTGCGAGGGGATGCCGCGCCCGCGCAATTCGTCTTGCACCTGTTCGTCTTCGGCCAGCAGGGCAATCTGCAATGTGGAGTTCGGGTACAGACGGGTGGCCTTGTAACGGCCCAGCGGGTCAATGTCATCCAGGTCAATCAAACCGTCTTGCAACAGTCCGCCCAAAATATACAAGCTTTGCGCCCAAACCAGCGGGACATTTTCATTGGGAACGCGCGTTTGGCTGTGCGGATGGCGTTTTTCGGCGGCGATGGCGTTTTCCGGCACGATGTAAAGTTCCGGCAACAGCCATTGACCGTTCTGCTCCACCAGCAAGTCTTCCAGGCGGCGGCGATAATCACCAACCCCTTCAGTATCACCGGCAAACAGTTTATTCAGTAATAAGTAGCAGAAAAACAGCGGCCATTCGCATTCGATGTCCATGAATTGCTTCAATTCGTTCGGTTCGTAATGCAGGCGCTGATGATCTTCGAGAACGGTTTGATGGCCGTCCAGCAAGAAGCGTTTACAGCCGTAGCGGCCTTGCAGCTTGTCGACTATCAAGCCTTCTGTGCGTTCGCGTAGCGCTTTATTGTCCACCGCGAAGGCCGGAAAACCAGTGACGCTGAGCACCGCTGAATCGACTTCCTTGGAGATAGATTCGCGCGGCAGCAAGGCTTCCAAAGTAATTCGGGTGCGGGCAATGTCGTCGCTGATGACGTGAATAATCGCGGTTTGGCCGCCGTCCTTACCAAACAAATTGCAGCCGGACATCGCTTCCAGTGCGGCTTTGGCCATACCTATCGAGCTGGCGTTCAATTCCGCCAGACCGTGATTCATCTTATTGCCGCGCTCCCAGATGCCGTAGTCTGGGGTGCGATAGGCCCGGCTGACGTAATGCACCAGGTTTTGCACGAAATTGACTTCGTCTATGCTGAACACAATCCGCAAGCCCGAGGCGGTCATTTGCGCCAGCATCAACAAAAATAACGAAGTGGCGTCCAGTTGCAAATGGCCCCATTCGCTATCGCCCACCACCACTTCACCACTGGTGGTTTTGTATTTGGCGTGCAGCGCATCCAGCGGGTCCTGGCTGTGCTTGAATTTTTCGACTTTAGCCGCTTGCCGCATCATCGCCGTCAGCAGGCCGCGCATCAGTTTGACGACGCTTTGTTCCAGTAAATAGGTGCGTTCCTGCTGGCCCTCCACTTTGCGGTATGCCAGCCCCAGGCCCCAGGCCGCTAAGATGCTATAGACATTATCCCGCACCCAGGCGTCGGTGTAATTACCGTGGGTGGTGACGGCGGTACTGGCCGGTAGCAGACCACTTATCCAATCCTGGCGTTTCAGGATAATGTCTTGAACTTGCTGATAATACTGGTCGAGCGTCTCGGTTTGACTGGTCGGCATCATGTATTTAATGGATTGTGATGTGGCGTTTAAGGAATTGGGCACTCAAGCCTTGGGCAAGGTAACTCCGGTTTGGCCTTGATACTTGCCGCCGCGATCTCGATAAGAGGTTTCGCAGACTTCGTCGCCGCCGAAAAACAGCATCTGCGCGACGCCTTCGTTGGCATAGATTTTAGCCGGCAGCGGGGTGGTGTTGGAAAACTCTAAAGTCACATGGCCTTCCCACTCCGGTTCCAGCGGCGTGACATTGACGATAATGCCGCAGCGGGCGTAGGTAGATTTGCCCAAACAGATGACGAGCACATCGCGCGGAATTCGGAAAAACTCCACGGTACGTGCAAGCGCAAACGAATTGGGCGGAATAATGCAGACATCGGATTTCACATCCACGAAGCTGCCTTCGTCAAAGTCTTTGGGATCGACGATGGTGGAATTGATGTTGGTGAAGATTTTAAATTCGTTGGAGCAACGTACGTCGTAGCCGTAACTGGAGGTGCCGTAAGAAATGATGCGGCCTTGCGCGGATTCACGGACTTGCCCGGCCTGGAAGGGCTCTATCATGCCGTGTTGCTCGGACATGCGGCGTATCCATTTGTCTGATTTTATGCTCATGTTGCTGGTTGGGTAGGGAAAAATAACAGAGCGTTCAAAATAGCATATTAGGGCGGAAAAATCGCTAGTTGGCTTGCTGAAAGGGGCTAATTTGTTGAGGTCTGGCGCTTGCTTGTTTTCGGTTGCCGTGTGGCAAACCATCTCCGGTAGGTCACGTTGCCGCGAATGCGGCTACGTGACAAGCTTAAATTGTCAGGGAACGCTGCCGCGCATCTTGACCTACAAATAACAGGCGGTTATTTTTTTAATTAGAAAAAACTTATTTACAAAATAAGACGACCGGTCGCATAATGCAGCCCATGGCGAAATTGGCACCCAAACAGCTCAAAAAAGACAAGCTCCTGGAGCAGGGCGTCAGCTTGCTGCTGGAAAAAGGCTACCACGCCACCGGCTTGAAAGAGATTTTGGATACCGTGCAAATACCCAAGGGCTCGTTTTACGCCTATTTCGAGAGCAAAGAACGCTTCGCCGCCGAAGCAATACATCATTACATCGAGCCGTTTATCCTGCGCTTATCCGGCCATTTGCAAAATTCGGAAACGGACGGCTTGGCGGCTTTGAAGGCTTACTACTTGGGATTGATTGCCGAGGTGGCGCAAACGGGTTTCAAGGGCGGTTGCCTGCTGGGAAACTTGATGGGCGAGATTGGCGATACCAGTCCCTTATGCCGGGATGCCTTATTGGATGCGGTCGGCAGGTATAGCGCGTTACAACAAACTGCCCTGGAGCGCGGACAAAAACAAGGTTCAGTAAGACTGGACCGCTCGGCGAAAAGCATGGCGGATTTGATGCTGAACGGCTGGCAGGGCGCGTTGTTGCGGATGAAAGTTGAGCAATCGGTGGAGCCCTTGCAGGCGGTTTGTCGGGATTTGTTGGATGATTATTTTAGGGTGTAAGAGCAATGCCAATTTATTGTTCTAGTTTTAGATTCGATTGGAATTTGATTTATGCAATCAAAGACTGAAAAAATCGAAAAATGGAAAGTCTTAAATCATGACCTTTACCAGGTTATTGAGCAAATTGACAACAAGCTTGCATCTAGCAGTCACGATTTATTCGCGATAGTTTTTGGTGGCTTTGTAAATAAAGCTGTTAAATTTTTACACGCTATAAACGTTCTCTATGAGAATAATCTGCCTGAAGAAGCACAAGCTATGGTTCGGATACTTTTCGAATTAAGAATAACCTTTTGTTGCTTTCTGACAATCAGATTTGATGATCCAAAAGACAGATACGAGCGGGTATTGGACAGCATGATTCTTGAGAAGGCCAAACAGGCAAGAGCTTCTAGTTTTGGTGGGATGTCCAAAGAAGATCGAGATAATATCTTAGATGCGGAGAAAGTTGTTTCAAAGAAGTACCCTCCTGGCGAATTGGAAAAGATTAAAAGAAACGGATTTACAGGGATGACCATTGAACAACGGGCAGCATTTTCAGGTAATGAAGACGACTACAATGTTGCCTACAGAAATTTTTCACGAAATATTCACTCAAATGATTATTTGGAAAGATTTATGCGTCATGAGAAATTGCGCCGTAATGATCATGAGGAATATATTATAAGTAGGGACATATATAGTTTAAGGCTTACTTTTGTTTGTGCTAACGAAATTGCTAGAAATGCGAATAATTTTTATAGATTGGATTTTTCTCGCCAATTAGAATTTCTTACTAACCGGCAGCATGAACTTGGTACTTAGGGTCTTAAGATTCTAGGATGTGCTGAACACAGTAAAGCGCATTGTTCGCGACAGACCGCAGAGGGCGCCAGCCTACGAATCGAAACAACCGCTGTCCCCCCGGCAGCATTTTTTAACGCCGGCAAATTAGACGACCGGTCATTTATTAGGAGATCATCATGCCCAAATACATTATCGAACGCGACATTCCCGGCGCCGGCCAGCTGACGCAAGCCGAGTTGCAAGGCATTTCGCAAAAATCCTGCGGCGTGTTGCGCGAGATGGGGCCGCGCATCCAATGGCTGCATAGCTATGTGACCGGCGATAAAGTCTATTGCGTCTACATCGCCGACAGCGAACAAGCCATTCGTGAGCATGCCGAGCAAGGCGGGTTCCCGGCCAATCGCATCGAGCAAATTACCAGCATCATCGACCCGACCACGGGCGACTAAGCTGAGTTTATGGTTCCCACGCTCCGGCGTACCCGCCTGGCATAAATGGGAACCGAGCTAGGGACGCTCCTGCGTCCCGAACCGCAGGAGCGGTTCAACATGCATTCCCACGCTGGAGCGTGGGAACGATAACAACGACAATTAACGGGGATAACAATCATGACATTTAAACTAAGCACCTTTACCGCCGCGCTATTGCTAGGCACCGCCAGCCTGTCGGCCAGCGCCGACGAAACCTGCGCATCGCCGTATATGGCGAAAATCACCGGCCAGGAGGATTTCGTTTACATCTGGACCTTGGGCGCTGAAGGCGTCGGCGACGAGCAGGACAAGCTGGTCACCGTCGACGTCAATCCGAAATCCAAACAATACGGCAAAGTGATTGGCAGCCTGTCGGTGGGTGGCCGCAACGAAGCTCACCATTCCGACTTTACCGACGACCGTAAATTTCTGTGGGCCGGTGGTCTGGATACCAACAAAATCTTTATTTTCGATGTGGCAACCGACCCGGCCAAGCCGAAGTTGAGCAAAACCATCACTGATTTCGTTGCCAAAAGCGGCGGCGTGGTTGGCCCGCACAGCTTGTACGCCTTGCCAGGCCGGATGATCATCACCGGCTTGTCCAATAACAAAGACCACGGCGGCCGCACCGCGATTGTGGAATACAGCAACGCCGGCGATTACATTGCCACCTACTGGCTGCCGACCGACAGCAACCTGGAAGGCGCGATCAAATCCGGCAAATACGCCGACGGCTATAACTACGACGTGCGGGTATTGCCACGCAAAAACCTGATGCTGACCTCGTCGTTCACCGGCTGGTCTAACTACATGATGGACTTTGGCAAAATGCTGGCCGACCCGGAAGCGATGAAACGCTTTGGCAACACTGTCGTGCAATGGGACTTACACAGTCGCCAACCGAAAAAAGTTTTCGATGTTCCCGGTGCGCCGTTGGAAATCCGTTGCGCTTGGGCGGAAGATCACAACTACTGCTTCACCAGCACCGCGCTGACCTCAAAAATTTGGTTGATACACCAAGACGACAAGGGCGAATGGCAAGCCAAGGATGTCGCGGACATCGGCGAACCGGCCAAAATCCCGTTGCCGGTGGACATTTCCATCTCCAGCGACGACAAAACCCTGTGGGTCAATACCTTTATGGATGGTATGACCCGCCGCTTCGACATCAGCGATCCGTTCCACCCCAAACAAGTGTTTGAGCAAAAAATCGGCGCGCAAGTGAATATGGTGTCCTCCAGCTGGGACGGCAAACGCTTGTATTACACCTCGTCGCTGCTGGCCAATTGGGACAAGAAAGGCGCGGACAACGAGCAATTCTTCAAAGCCTATAGTTGGGATGGTAGCAAGTTGACCGAGCAGTTCTCGATTGATTTTACAAAAGAGAAGCTGGGTAGGGCGCATCAAATGCGGTTTGGGGCGTATGCTTTGTATGGTGGTTCGCCTAAGTAGTTGTTTGCTCGGTGGTCATTCGGGGTTGTTGTGTTTGTGTCGCTATCGCGACGGTTTGATTTAATGTCGGTTCGCGGACCGACAGCCGCGATACTTTCTTTTGCTTGGCCAAAAGAAAGTATCCAAAGAAAAAGCCACCCGGACGCCGCTTTGATCCTGCGCTCCGAAGCTTTTATCGAGGGTCGGCAGAAGGGGCTTCCCAGCCCCTCCGCCGACGTGCGGCATGCCCGAAAAAGCGGGGCAGGCTCTCCCTGTCGCACCCCTTCGGGCTATTCTCGATAAAAGCTCCGGTGCTCGGCGCGGCATGCGGGGGGAACCCATGCCAAATCCGACGGCTTATTATTTACGAAGTGTTTTTAGGGCGCATTAGCGATAGCGTAATGCGCCGAATGATTTAAAGCCAACATACGGCGCAATACGGCTACGCCTATTGACGCCCTACACGCGCCCTAATCAGAGCTATGAGCTTAACAATATAGAAAATGGAGAAACCAGATGAGATTTTATTTGATAGCTTTAATACTTATTTCTTTCGCGGATTTCGCACTAGCTCAGGACAAAATTGAACGGATGAGCGCCGTTACCACGGAATCTTTTGTTCCGGATACAGTTAAGTGGAATGACGAACCGATACTCCCTAAAGGTGCCAAAAGCGCCATTGTATTAGGGGACCCAAACAAAGCGGGAGTTTTTATCGCTCTGCTGAAATTTCCAGCCAATTATCCAATCCCACCGCACATACACCCGTTCACAGAGGTAATTACCGTTCTCCGTGGCAAATTAGGCAATGGCATGGGTGAAACATTTGACACCAAAAAAGGTGAGATTCTGAATGTAGGTTCAGGCTTTGTATTGCCGGCCGGACACACTCATTATGTGTGGACCACTGATGAGGAAACAATCGTCGAATTAATCGCTACTGGGCCATGGGGTATTACTTATACGAATTCGGCCGATGATCCGCGCAAGAATAAGTAGCAAGTAGCCTCGATGAAACGTAGTGGAATCGAGGATAATCGAAGTTATCTTCTCCTCGATTCCGTTTCACTGCATTGAGGCTACTTTATTTACGTAAAAATAAAGTGTCCTTCAAGTTTCGGGATGGTTTTCCTCCCGTATGCCGCGCCGAGCACCGGAGCTTTTGAACGGACCAGCCCGGAGGGGCGCCGCATGGATGCGGCGCGTTGCCGAAGGGGCAGGAAGCCCCTTTCGGCAACCCCGTTCAAANAAACAAGCAGCATTCGGGTGTCTTTTCTTTTGGGTACTTTTCTTTGGACAAGCAAAGAAAAGTACCTCGGCTGTCGGGCCGAGACCCGACATTAAATCAAGCTGTCGCGCCAGCGACACCAAATCCCAAGAGTAAACAGCATCCATGAAGCTCCCTGATCGCCCCAGTCTACTTTTTCCTAAAGCCGACGCCGGAGCGTCCGCAGCTGCGTTCCCACGCTGGAGCGTGGGAACGATAGGAGCAGCAATCTCATGAAACTCCCTTATTTACTCCCTATCCTCTGTTTACTGACAAACGCAGCAGTTTTCGCCGAAGAACAAAAACCAAACCCCTTAGCCCCCGGCTACACCGCACTACCTTTTGAACCCGCAAAACCCGGCACCTACAACCTACCCATCATCACAAAAGCTGCTGATGGCGAAGTAATAACCACCAACAACCAGCCCAAACACCTCCACGACTTAATGGGCGACAAACTGGTATTACTCAGTTTCATCTACGCCGCCTGCAGCGATGTCAACGGCTGCCCGCTGGCGACCCAGGTGTTGCACAAGATCAGCAGGCAATTGCAAAAACAGCCGGAATTGGCGGACAAACTCAGGTTATTGACTTTGAGCTTTAACCCTGCCCAAGACACGCCGGAAATGATGCGCCATTACGGCGAGGGTTTTAAAACCGGCGATTTCGACTGGCAATTTCTGACTACTAAAGACGAAGCCAAATTGCAGCCCATCCTCGACGGTTACCAGCAAAACGTGCAAAAAGTCTACGACGACAAAGGCCAGTTTACCGGCACGTTTTCGCATTTGTTGCGGGTGTATTTGATCGATAAGGACAAAAACGTCCGCAATATTTATAGCGTGGATTTTCTGCATGCCGACACGCTGATCAACGATGTCAAAACCTTGCTGGCCGATGCTAAACCACAAACCTTGCCACTACCGGCACGGGCCGACATGTTGTTCCAGCCCGGTGACAATAAGCAAAATTATCAGCAAGCCGATTACCAAACCCGTTCACTGGCACTGGCACAGCGCCGGGGGCAGCCGGCAAAGTTGATCGACTTTGCTCTAAAGCCGCCACTCGGCTTGCCGAAGTTTCCGGTGCCGAAAGACAATCAGCTGACCAACGCCAAAATCGAATTGGGTCGCAAGCTGTTCTTCGACCGGCGGCTCTCCCTGAACAATACCTTTTCCTGTGCCATCTGCCACATCCCGGAACAAGGCTTTAGTAATAACGAAATGACCACGGCGGTGGGTATTGAAGGGCGTAGCGTTAGGCGCAATAGCCCGTCTTTGTATAACGTCGGCTATGCGCAATTGCTATTTCACGACGGCCGGGAAAACAGTCTGGAACAACAAGCTTGGGGCCCATTGCTGGCGCATAACGAGATGGCGAATCCGTCGATTGGCTATGTGGTGGATAAACTAAAAGCCAGCGCCGATTATCGCGGGCTGTTTGAAAAAGCCTTTAACAAAGGGCCGACCATGGAAACCATCGGTCAGGCCTTGGCTAGTTATCAGCGCACGTTAAATGCCGCCGATTCGCCATTCGACCGCTGGTATTTTGGGAAACAAAAAACGGCGATTAGCGAGGCGGCGCAAAGGGGGTTTGCTTTGTTTACCGGTAAAGCCGCTTGCAGCAGTTGTCACGTGATTGGCGACAAGTCTGCCTTGTTTACCGATCAAAAACGCCATAACACTGGCGTTGGCTATGCCGAATCCATGCAAAAGTCGCCGGAAAAACAACGGGTGCAAGTGGCGCCGGGCGTGTTTGTGGATGTGGATAGCGAGCATCTGAAAGGTGTAAATACCGAGAAACCCGGCGACTTGGGCTATTACGAAATCAGCCAGAATCCCGCCGACCGCTGGGCTTACAAAACCCCGTCGCTGCGCAACGTCGCGCTCAGCGCGCCTTATATGCATAACGGTTCCTTGCCGAACTTGGCCGAGGTGGTGAAGTTTTATAATCAAGGCGGCGTAGCCAACGAAAATTTGTCGCCCTTGCTCAAGCCGCTGGGCTTGTCTGATCGGGAAATCGCTGATCTTGTAGCGTTTCTGGAAGCGCTGAGCGGCGGCAATATAAGTACTTTAGTGTCGGACGCCTTTGCCGCGCCGGTTGGCGATAGTGGCGTGACGGCGGGGCCGATGCCGGACCCTGGTAAGGGACGATAGCTCGGGGATTGGTCGGCTTTTTTTGTCACAAAACGGTAATATAGCGCTGCTAAATTAGCCTAATCCTTGGACCCTTTAGACTAAACATGCTTATGTCGAACTTGAAAATCCTGGTCGTGGAAGACGAAGAAGCGATCAGGGAGATGCTGGTCATGGTGCTGGAACAGGCCAATTTGACGGTGATCGCCGTTGGCAGTGCCGAGCAGGCCCGGGAGAGTTTGGCCGATAATATGGTGGATTTGATTATTCTGGACTGGATGCTGCCGGGCATCAGCGGCGTGGAATTGGCCAGACGCTTGAAAAACGAGCCGGGTTACAAGGAATTGCCTATTATTTTGCTCACTGCGCGCGGCGAGGAAGAAGACAAAATTCGCGGCTTGGAAATTGGTGCGGACGATTATGTGACCAAGCCTTTTTCACCGAAAGAACTGATCGCCCGGATCAAGGCCGTGATGCGTCGCAGCGGGAAGTTGTCGGAATCCGGACAGCTCAGCGTCGGCGATCTCACTTTGGATGCCGAGCAACACAAACTGACTATCGCCGGCCGCAGTCTGGAAGTCAGTCCTACCGAGTTTAGATTGATGCAGTTTTTTATGACCAATCCCGACAAGGTCTACAGCCGAACCCATTTGCTGGATCAGGTCTGGGGGCGTAGCGTGTACATAGAGGAGCGTACCGTGGATGTGCATATTCGCCGCTTGCGCAAAATTCTGGCCGAATATGGCCGCGAGGAACTGATCCAGACCGTACGCGGATTCGGTTACCGCTTTTCGATGGCAGACTGATTATTCATGCAGCGTTGGCAGCGGGAAATAAATATTGCTATTGCTTTACTGATACCGGCTTTACTGCTGAGTTTTTTTGTCGGGCACCTCAGCTATTTCTTATTGGCAATCACCCTTTTTCTCTACATTAAGCAATCGATCAACGTGAGCCGCCTTGAGCGTTGGTTAAGCCAGGGCGGCCGCGGAGAGCGCCCCGATTTTAAAGGGATCTGGGGCGATATCTACTACCACTTTTATAAAATTCGCAAAAGCCAAAAACGCCAGAAGAAGAAGTTGGGCAAAATGCTGGATGGGTTTCGCAAATCGACCAGCGCCTTGCCTGACGCCATTGTGGTACTAGGCAGCTACGGCGAAATCGAGTGGAGCAACAAAGTGGCCTATGACTATCTGGGCCTGAAACGTTCCGATAACGGGCAGCGGATTCCTAACTTGGTCCGGCACCCGTTGTTTATTCAGTACCTGAAGGATCAGGATTACCACAACAAGGTTTGTATTCCTTCGCCGATCAACGAAAACATGATTTTGCAAATCGGTATCTTCCCTTACGGTGCCGGCTTACGTTTGTTGATGGCGCAGGATGTCACCCATCTAAAGAATATCGAACGGATGCGTACCGACTTTGTGGCCAATGTCTCGCACGAATTACGCACGCCGATTACCGTGTTGCGTGGTTATCTGGAGACCTTGCAGGAACTTGACGACGGTAGCAGTCCTTACACGCGCTCATTCCAAAACATGGCGGCACAGACCGAGCGCATGCAAGCTTTGATCGATGATCTACTGCTACTGGCGCGCCTGGAGAGCAAAACCAAGAAATTCGA
The DNA here is from genome assembly GCF_002834115.1 of Methylomonas sp. Kb3. Classification (NCBI taxonomy): domain Bacteria; kingdom Pseudomonadati; phylum Pseudomonadota; class Gammaproteobacteria; order Methylococcales; family Methylococcaceae; genus Methylomonas; species Methylomonas sp. Kb3. The sequence goes on from NZ_PIZT01000007.1 coordinate 41,103, forward strand.
ATGCGTGAATATTCCTGATTTGCTCGTGCAGGTTTGCCAGGAAAGCGATTTGTTGGAAAAGGACGAGCGCCGGGTCGAGCTGGTGTTGGATAGCCGAGCCAATGTGCGTGGCGATATGGAGGAGTTGCGTAGCGCTTTCAGCAATCTGTTGGTCAATGCCATGAAATATTCGCAGCCTAGCTCGCCGGTTAAAGTGAGTTGGCGGGGCAAGCCCGACGGCAGCGTTTATTTTGAAGTGGAAGATTTTGGCGACGGCATCTCCAGTGTGGACATTCCCCGGATTACCGAACGCTTTTACCGCGCCGAAGTGAAACGCAATCAAAAAATCCCCGGCACCGGTTTGGGGCTGGCCATCGTCAAGCATGTGTTGGTCAGGCACGATGCCAAGCTGGACATTGAAAGCCAACTGGGCAGAGGCAGTAAATTCCGCTGCGTGTTTCCGCGGCAGCGCCTGTGTTGAGGCTTGGCTGAATCGCGGTTAAAACGCGGTCGGCGGATTGGCGAATCGGTAAGTTTGTGAGGCGGCTTTTTTGGAGGCATTCATAGCGGCTTGTTTCAGCGCTTCGGTATTGTCGGCATGGTCAGGGCAGATGGCGATACCGATACGGCAATTGAGTTGGGCTGTATCGTGTTCCAGCGTAAACGGTTCGGCGAGTTTTTCGATAATTAATTGCGCGACGCGCTCAGTGCTGTCGGTTTTTTCCAGCTCGGTAAGGATGACCGCAAATTCCGCACCATCCATTCGCGCCACCAAATCGGTTTCCCGCACATTCGCTAGCACGCGCTGCGCGGCTTCCTGCAAGATGCTGTCGCCTTGCGCATAACCAAAGCGCTCGTTAATGTCTTTGAAGTGCTCGATGTCCACCACCAGCAATGCCAAAAACCAGCCGCCGCGCTGCGCTTTTTTAATGTCTTGCTCCAGTCTGTCGTAAAACAGGCGGCGATTGCCAACACCCGTGAGCGGATCTAAATTAACCTGTTTCCACAGTTGTTCTTCACCAAGCTTACGTTGGGTGATGTCGAAAAACAGGCCAATACGCTTTAGCGGTAGTCCGTTGCGGTCGAAAATGGTGTTGATGTTGAGCTGCTCGACATAAAGTTCGCCGTTTTTACGTCGATTCCAGATTTCGCCCTGCCATTTTCCTTTGCTATTGATGATTTGCCACATGGATTGAAAAAAACTATCGTCATGCCGGCCGGAGCCCAGAATCCGGGCGTTCTTGCCGATTATTTCTTCGGCGGAGTAACCGGTAATGCGACTGAATGCCGGGTTAATCGAGACGATGGTGGCATCCGCTTCGGTGATCATCATCGCTTCGCTGCAATTTTGGTAAAACAACATCCCTAGTTGCCGATCTTCTTCAGCCAATTTGTGTGCCGTGATGTCTTGCAGAATACCGGTCATGCGCGGGCTATTGCCGATTTGGTGGCAACCGGAGCCGCGAATCCAGCGGATTGCGCCGTCGATGCGGCGGATGCGGCATTCGAAATTCCAATTGCTGTGTTGGGTGCAGGCAGTTTGGAAACCGGCATTGACCATATCTCGATGTTCCGGTGTGACATGGCCGAGAAATGTATGATAGGTCCAATGCGGCAGCAGTTGGCTGTAGCCGAAAATTTGATCGTGTATGGCCGTGCGTTGCACCGAATAATCTTGCAAATCCAGATCCCAGGCGCCGGTATCGATGGTTTCCAATGCAAAACTCAAGCGGGCTTCACTTTGTTGCAAGGCCTGGTTGATTTGTTGTTGATGGAATAAAGTCAGGGCCAACGGTATGCCCACGCTAGCCAGGATGAACAGGTAAAACCAGATGTTTAGCAGGCCGCTTTGCAGGTGTATGGTGGCGAATGCGCCCAACTGATGTTGCAATCCCCACAGGGATTGAATGGCGCTCATGGTCACCAAAAGCAGCACGCCGTGACGGCCGAATCTGACAGCCGCCCAAACCACAAACAGGAAGGCCCAATAAGTTTCGCCGTAAGCGTTCAGCAGGTTGGGAAACCAGCTTAAAAACACCGCCTGGCCGCTCAAAAAACTCGTTGCTATGAAGGCCAGCGTTTCCAGTAAGCGTTTGGGGGCGAACCAGTCTTTCGGCCAGTGTCGCCAGATCAGAATTAAAGGCGTGACCAAGGCGATTCCCAATACATCGGCCATCCACCAGTGCCGCATACTGGGCAGCAGGGCTTCGGCAGGCAGATACTTGCTTAAAAACAAGGTCATGGGGCCGATCAGTGCGCTGAAACAGGCGGCGATGATGCCTGTCAAAGTCAGCCAGGCAAAATCCCGCGGGTGCCGTAGCGATAGAGAAAAGCCTGGGTTGCCGAGCAGTAGCCAGGCGCCAAGCCAGGATTCCAGGATATTGCCGGTAGCGATGCAGGCGGAGATTAACCAGGAGTCGCCGACCAGCATGCCGGCCAGAAACGCGCCGATGAATACGCCCGGCCAATAGCGCTTGCCGCCCAACAGAAAAGTGGCCATCCCCAGGCCGGCTGGAAACCAAACCAGCGTGACATTGCCGTTGTCGGAAAAAAAAGCCAATACCAGTTTGGCCAGCATGGCGTAGAGCAGGGCTATAGCGACTATTTTCAGTCCAACGATGTGGCGCGGAGTAAAGCCCATGAGGTTTTGGAATGTGTGCTTGTAAGTTGAAAAGTGTATATCAGTCGTCTGTATTCTCCAGTTTTTCACGCGGGTTTTAATGCGAATCGGTCGAGAAAAATCGCAGACAAACAAGTGGATAACTCTATAATTGCCCGCATTTTTGAGCTTGACCGAGGAGTGGGGATGATTTCCGAAGCGGTTGTTGAGTTATCGCGGGCGCAGTTTGCGCTGCATGCAGTGCAATATTTTCTATTCGTACCTTTGACGCTGGGTTTATCGCTCTTGTTGGCGGCTATGGAATCCTGGTTTGTATTCAGCGGGCAGGGCGTTTATCAACGTATCACCCAGTTCTGGGGCAAGTTGTTCGCGATTGGTTTTGGCTTGAATATGGCTTCTTCTTTGGTGATGGCGAGTCAATTCGGCACTCATTGGTCGTATTTTGCGCATTATGTCGGCGATGTGTTTGCCTTGCCTTTATTGTTGGGGTTTGCCGGTTTGTTTATAGCTGCCAACGGCCTGGGCTGGTTTTTATTTGGCTGGCAGCGCCTGGGTAAAGGCACACATTTGGCGGTAACTTGGCTAATCGCGATTGGCTGTCACTTGAGTTTTTTCGGCTTTCTGATCGCCAGCGGCTGGATGCAAAATCCCGTGGGTGCGGAATTGAACACCCAAACGCTGCGCCTGGAGTTGCTCGATGTATCGTTGGTGCTGAGCAATCCGCTGGCTTGGGCGAAATTTGCGCATAGTTTGCTGGCCGGTTATGTGGTGGCGGCTGGTTTTGTGTTGGCTATCAGTGCTTACTATTTACTGAAGCAGCGCGAAACCGAATTGGCGCAACGTTCTTACCGGATGGCTGCTGCTTTGGGTTTGGCGAGTGTGATCGCTACGATGGCGATAGGCGATGCCAGTGTTTATGGTGCCGGCGCGATGCAGCATAACAAATTGGCGGCCATTAACGGTCTGCCCAATGATGCGACTTTGGCACAAAATCGCCAGCGCATCGGCAATGGCATAAAAGCTTACACAATCTTGCAAGAATTGCGCGACGACAAAACAGAGCCGGAACTGCTGGCGGCGTTTGCCGCCGCCAAAGTGGATTTGGGTTACGGCTTATTGCTGAAGCGTTGGCGGGAAAGCGTGACCGATGCCAGTCCGGCGCAGATAGAACAAGCCGTTAGCGCCAGCGTGCCGGCTAGCGGGCGTTTGTATTGGGGATATAGACTGATGATTGCGGCCGGTGCCTTGCTGGCGCTGCTGTTTGTAGCGGCAAACGCGGTCAATATCGTCGGTTGGCGGCATGCCTGGTTGTTCAAGGCCAGTGTTTATGCCTTGCCGTTGCCGTGGTTGGCGAGTGCCAGCGGCTGGTTTATCTCGGAGTTCGGCCGGCAGCCTTGGCTGGTGGCCGATATGCTGCCCATCTGGCAAGGGGTATCCACATTGGCTGTCGCCGATCTGGCAGTCAGTCTGGCGGCTTACGGTTTGACCTATGCCGGCCTGCTGGCGTTGGCCGTCATGTTAACTTTAAAGTTTATCGGGCAGGGCTGCGCCACAGTGTTGCCGATTAACCAGGAGCCGAGTTATGTTGCTTGATTATGAAATGCTGCGCTTGATCTGTTGGGGCGTGTTGGGCTTGTTCGTGATCGGTTTTGTGCTGAGCAGCGGTATCGAGATCGGTGTCAGTCTGTTGTTACCCTTTTTGCATATTTCCGAAGCGCAGCGCGCCGAGCTGGTCGCCAGGTTGGCGCCAACCAGCGCCGGGAATCAAGTCTGGCTATTGGTAACGATCAGTGTATTGTTTGTCGGTTGGCCGACAGTGTATGCGGCGACGTTTGCCAGCTTCCAACCTTTGCTATTGTTGATGGTGTTATCGCTATTCGTGCGGCCTTTGGGCTGGTATTTCAGAGCTAGCGTGACGCGCGAGGATAGTCTGAAAAAATGGGATAAGGCCTTGTTTATCAGTGGCTTGTTGCCGGCGGCGCTGTTGGGGGTGATGGCCGGCAATCTGTTGAAAGGCGTGCCGTTTCATTTAGCCAGTGATATGCACATTGCTTTTCTGGGCAGTTTTTCCGGGCTGTTCAGTCCGTTTGTGTCCTTGGTTGGTGCTACCTGTGTAGCCTTATTGGCAGTGCATGGCGCGATTTATCTGCAAACGCATAGCCAAGACGAGCTATACCAGCGCAGTAAGGCGCTGGTCATGTCCAGCGGTCTGGCGTTTTTGGTGTTGTTTGCGTTGGCCGGCGGTTGGATTACTCATCTGGAGGGTTATCACGTCAGCACCGAGATTATGCCGAATGGGGTTTCCAACCCATTGACCAAATTTGTGAAACGCGGCGACGGTTTGTGGCTGGACAATTACGAGCACGAACCGGCCTTATGGGCCTTGCCCGCTCTAGCCTTTGTCTGCGGCATAGCCGCGTTGGTGTTGTCCCGTCTGGATAGAGCGTATTGGGCGTTGCTGGCTAGTGCCGTGATGGTGGTGATGGTGATTTTAACCATGGGAGTGTCCTTGTTTCCGTTCTTGGCGCCGTCCAATATCTCTTTAAATAGTTCTTTGACTATTTGGGATGCCAGCGCCAGTCTGACGACCTTGAGCGCGCTGCTGTGCCTGACGGGAGTAATGCTGCCGCTGATGGCGATTGCCACGCGCGGCCTTTATAAAATATTACCTTGAGTGCGGCTAGGGGTGTTTCGGAGGCAATGCATGCATCGAGACTTCCTTAACCGGCGTAACTCTGCTAAAACCTAGTTTCCTAACAACTATAATTAATAAAGGTAGGCGCATCATGAAGAAAATCCTTAACCACACCCTGATCGGCATTCTGGCGTTTATACCGGTTATGGTGATTGTACAAATCGTGTTGTTCGTGAAAGACCGACTTACCGATTTGTTTCAATTCGTTTACGGTTATTCCGATAATTATCTGGTGACATTTCTGTTGTTTGCCGCCAGTTTCGCGACCATTACCTATGTGGGGAGTCGGGTCAGCCTGGGCCGGTTTTCCATCATCGCGATGTTCGAACACCTGATCGAGCGCATCCCGCTGTTAAGTACGATTTACCGGGTGACCAAGAAACTGGTGAACATGATTGCCGGCCATCAATTGCAAGAGCCGCGCGAAGTGGTGTACATCGAATATCCAAAGGAGGGCATTTGGGTACCTGCCTACGTAACCAACAAGACCGACGACCGTTATGTGTTGTTTGTGCCGACTTCGCCTAATCCTACTTCAGGGTTTGCGGTGATTGTTCACGAATCGAAAGTGGTTAAATCGGACATGAGCATCGAGCAAGTGACCAGCTTTATCATCAGCGTCGGCGCCGATTTCGAAAAAGTCTCGGAAATCGCCAAATTGCCTAAGTAAATTCGCCCGTCTGTTGCAGCGATGACCTTTTCGCTGCAACAAAATCCCTTTTCGGCTTGATGCCGTATCAGCTAACCGGACTGCCATGCACGATCCAAGCTATTTACTCGCCGAAGCGCTCGGCAATCGACTAAACACCCTGAGTCTACGTCTGGCTTTGGCGGAATCCTGCACCGGAGGCGGTATTGCCAAGGCAATTACCGATGTGCCGGGCAGTTCCGGATGGTTTGATCGGGGTTTTGTCACCTACAGCAACGATGCCAAGATCGATATGCTGGGTGTCAAACCGGAGACTTTGGCGAGAGTGGGGGCGGTTAGCGAGGAGACTGCTTTGGAAATGGTGGCGGGCACTTTGACCAATAGCCTGGCCGATCTGGCTTTGGCCGTCACCGGTATTGCCGGGCCGGACGGCGGCACGCCGGTAAAGCCGGTCGGAACCGTATTTATCGCCTGGCAAATGCGCGGCGCTAAAGGCGCTTGTTTGCAGAAACAATTCAGCGGCGACCGGCAGTCGATACGCCAGCAGGCAACGCTGTTTTGCTTGCAGCAACTTTTACACATGCTGGAAAACGCCTAATCCCGGCGATTTTTATTTCTTCGACAGCGTCTGATCCAGGTATTTTCAAGAGCTGTTCTGTAAATAGCCTGGGTTCAATCCGGAGTCGGAATAAGGCTTGATCGGCCAAAAAGCTTTTAACTCCGGCTCACAAGTTACGTTAAAATGTCGCTTCTTTTGCTTGCGGATGTTGTCGCCATGTTGAAAAAATTCCTGCTTTCCACGGCTGTTTTCTTAGCGCTAACTGCTTGCGCTACTAGCCCTACCGGCCGCTCCCAGTTTATCTACATGTCCGATAATCAGGTCGATCAAATGGGCTTGCAATCCTTCAGCGACATGAAAAGCAAAAACCCTATTACGCAAAACCCACGCTACAGTCAATTTGCTAGCTGTGTGGCGCAAGCCATTACCCAACAAACCGGCGGGCAATGGGAAGTGGTGGTGTTTGAAGATGAAACCCTGAATGCGTTTGCATTGCCTGGCAACAAAATTGGTGTACATACCGGTCTGATCAATCTGGTCGACAATCAAGATCAACTGGCGGCGGTGATAGGTCACGAGGTAGGCCACGTCCTGGCGCGCCACAGTAATGAGCGTTTGTCGCAGGAAACCGCGGTCAGCACCGGATTATCGATGGTGCAAGCCGTGTCGCAGCCGCAAACCGCATTGGGGCAAACTGCGCTGGGCTTATTAGGCGTTGGTGCCCAATACGGTGTCATTCTGCCGTTCAGCCGGGTGCATGAAACCGAAGCCGATACCATCGGTTTGGATTTAATGGCCAAAGCGGGATTTGATCCGCGGCAGAGCGTGAATTTGTGGTTGAAAATGGATAAGGCTGCGCAGGGCGGCCAACCTATCGAATTTATGTCCACCCATCCATCGCACGGTAGCCGCATCGAGAACTTGAATCAGCATATGAATCAAGCGTTGCAGATGCAGCAACAAGCCCGAAACAATGGCAGACAACCGCATTGCAGCAAATAATGAATCCGCATTTATCGCAATTACATCCGTATCCGTTTGAAAAACTGGCTACGCTGAAACAAGGCATTACGCCGCCGGCCGACAAAGCGCATATTGCTTTGTCGATTGGCGAACCGAAACACGCCACCCCGCATTTTATCCAGGAGGCCTTGCTAAGGCACTTGCACGGTTTGACCCAATATCCCACCACCAAAGGTTTGCCTGAGTTGCGCCAGGCCATTGCCGACTGGACCTGCCGCAGGTTTGGGATTCCGACCGGCGGTGTGGATGCCGAAACCCAGGTATTGCCGGTCAACGGCACTCGCGAGGCTTTGTTCTCCTTGGTGCAGGCGGTGATTGATCCGGCAGAGAAGCCGGTGGTAATCATGCCCAATCCGTTTTATCAGATCTACGAAGGCGCGGCCTTGTTGGCTGGCGCCGAGCCGTATTATCTGAATACCGTGGAAGCCGATGGTTATTTGCCGGATTTCGACAGCGTGCCGGAGGCGATTTGGCAACGCTGCCAACTGATGTTTATTTGCTCGCCGGGCAATCCAACCGGCACGGTGCTGACACCAGCCGATCATCTGAAATTATTGGCTTTTGCCGAAAAGTACGATTTTGTGATTGCCTCGGACGAATGCTACACCGAACTGTACGACGACGAGGCCCATCCGCCGCAAGGCTTGCTGCAAAGCGCTTATCAGGCCGGCATTACCGATTTCAAACGCTGCGTGATTTTCCAAAGTCTGTCCAAGCGTTCCAATGCGCCGGGTTTGCGTTCCGGCTTTGTCGCCGGCGACGCCGAGGTGTTGAAACAGTATTTTAAATACCGCACCTACCACGGCTGCCCGATGCCGGTGCCGACCCAGCACGCCAGCATCGCCGCCTGGAACGACGAAGAGCACGTCAAGCATAACCGCCAGTTGTACCGAGACAAATTCAGCGCATTTATCGAAATTTTGCAGGATGTGTGCGAGATCAGCCGGCCGCCGGCCAGCTTTTACACTTGGCTCAAGACGCCAATCTCGGATACGGAGTTTGCGCGTGAGTTGTTTGCCCAGCAAAACATTACGGTGTTGCCTGGTAGTTACCTTTCTCGCGAGAGCGGCGGCATCAATCCCGGCGCCAATCATGTGCGGATAGCCCTGGTCGCGCCTATTGAAGAGTGTGTAGAAGCCGCGCAACGGATTAAAGCATTTCTCAATGAAAACAAGCCGTAGGAATTTCCCCTCTTTGAAAAAGAGGGGCTAGGGGAGATTTTTAGATAAATCCCCCTCGATCCCCCTTTTACAAAGGGGGAAGAAACCCAGACCCTTTTTTAAAACCATTCCAAGAAGTGAAGCCATGTCAAACCTGGAAAACATCATCAACGACGCCTTTGAAAACCGCGCCGAAATCAGCTCGTCCACCGTCTCAACCGAAGTGCGTAACGCGGTTGCCGAAGCCTTGAATATGCTTGATAAAGGCGAAGCTCGCGTCGCCGAGAAAAAAGACGGCGATTGGGTCACCAATCAATGGCTGAAAAAAGCGGTGCTGCTGTCGTTTCGCATCAATGAAAACAAAGTCATCGAAAGCGGCGACGTGCGCTATTACGACAAGGTGCCGACCAAATTCGGCCAGTACAGCGAAGCCGACTTTGCTCAAGCCGGCGTCCGCGTGGTGCCCAACGCAGTAGCCCGTTACGGTTCTTACATAGCGCCGGGCGCGATCCTGATGCCGTCATACGTCAACATCGGCGCTTACGTCGATAGCGGCACCATGGTCGACACCTGGGTAACGGTCGGTTCCTGCGCGCAAATCGGTAAAAACGTGCATTTGTCCGGCGGCGTCGGCATCGGTGGCGTATTGGAGCCTCTGCAAGCCAACCCCACCATCATCGGTGACAACTGCTTCATCGGCGCCCGCTCGGAAATCGTGGAAGGCGTGATCGTCGAAGACAACTGTGTGGTATCGATGGGCGTCTACATCGGCCAAAGCACCAAAATCTTCAACCGCATGACCGGCGAAATCAGCTACGGTCGCATTCCAGCCGGTTCCGTGGTCGTCTCCGGCAACTTGCCCAGCAAAGATGGTAGCCACAGCCTGTATTGCGCGGTGATTATCAAGCAAGTGGACGAGAAAACTCGCAGCAAAACCGGGATTAATGAGTTGTTGCGGGATTGAATTTAGCGTCAGAACGGTAAGCTGGGTAGCGCGGAAGTGAAACCCAGCCACGGTCAAAAACGGAAGGATTGAGAGATGCTCAAAAAAACTAGAATGATTGTAGGTTTAGTTATCTCGTCGCTCGCTTTGGTGTCGATGTCTTTAGCCGCCAACGCAAGTAACGAATATGCGGAAAGCAGCATAGGTGATTTCAATTCCGGCCAATTGTTTACCTTGCAGGATACGAACAATATCTTTAAGGGCACCCATGGCTGGTCTGACGAAGGTAACTTCGATGGTTTCCGGTTTGTCGTTCAAGAAGGTCGGCAAGCCATCATAGATTTTAACTATTCCTTTATAGGGCTTGCGGCGAATGAAGCCCAAGCTTGGGTTTGGGATCTCAGTTCGTTACCGGCCGGAACTTCCGCTTGCACTCCGCAAGCCGGTTTAGCTGACAGCTGTTCTTTCGTATTCGGTTCTCAGCACATCACTAGCCAAATCTTCGAGTCGCAAGCAGGTTTTGCCAATCCGTCTTCCTGGAATTTTGTCAACTTCGATCAACTCAGGTTAACTGCTGGAACTTATCTTTTGGCCGATAATTTTCGCTTTGATAACTTAAGTGCAAGCCAAACAATTACTGGGGTGTTTTCTTATTCCATCAATATTCAACAGACCCCGGTCCCATTGCCTGCGTCGGTGTTGTTGTTCGGAACTTTTTTTTGGATGCCGCCACTGTTTCGCCGATTGACCATGTAGCCTTGATCGAACGAAGCGGAATATGGGGAGAAGGTCTGTCCGCTTCGTACCTACAAATTCAATAACTAACCCGCAAATCTCACTCTCTCCGCCCGAATCGTAAACACCATTACCAACTCCTCATCCTGTTGCAAGGTCAGCGGCGTCGGCAGGCCGTCCGGGCCGGGTTGTTTGCCGATGATAGGCTCGATACAGACATACTCGGCTTTTTTGTCGCTCCAAATGCCAAACGCCAATGCCAGGCTTGCCGACAATGGCGAGATGTCGCAAGTCATTGTGACCACGTAATCTGCTGTGCTTAACTGGATCGGCGCCGCTGGCGAGTTGGCGTGATGTACTCTCAAGCTATCGTGCGGGAGCGTTGCAACTTCGATCTGCGTGTCCGCAATATCGATAAAACTGTTGGGCGAAATCGAAAAATAGGGGTGAAAGCCGGGGCGTACCAAGGCGGTTTCCGACACCGCGCGAATGCGGGTGCTGACGGTCAGGGTTTTGCTGTTTGCTTCCGTCTGCTCCTGCCAATCGGTAATTACCTCGATGCTGCCCCAGTTAGTTTCGTCAGGCGCCGTGAGGTTTTTTTGGTGAGGTAGATCAGTCTCGCAAGGCGTTATGCGGTATTCGCCGTGTTTAAGCGCGAAAGGCGGCGATAATTCTTCAAAATTGGGTATGCACAGGTACACACCGCCGCGCGAACCGCCGTCGGCTTTGTCGTGTAAGGGGTGGATAATATGAATGTCGTCTAACTGCCAATTGACTAGGGTGCCTGTGTCGGTGAATTTCATGAGGGAAAATGTATCCTGTGCTGGAATGGTTTTACGGTATTGGGTATGGCTATATTTGAGTGAGTTTGCAGGGGCCGCGATGCGGCATAAGTTGCAAGTCTGCGGTCATGGGTCTCAAAAATAAGTGCCTTGAGGGCTATTGTAAACAACGGGGCAGGGAATATGGGGGATTTCAGGTTGCCTTGATGATGTTTCTGTAACCGGTCGCTGCCGATAGGCTCAGGATTGTCGAATTTTCGACTGTAATAAAATTAAGCTGTAACCTTGTTTTATCCAGGTCGAGACGATGCAAACAACCGATATTTTTTCCTTGAAAAGTCACGCCGGCGAATATCAAGATTGGCCATTGCAGACCCAATTACTGATAAATGGCTTGCCGAGCTCGTCTTATGTGCCCGGCTATCGGCTTTTGCATCAATTTCAAACTCCCGCGCATGAATACCTGTTAATTTGCGATTGGGATTGCCCCTTTGAAGAAGCCACAGAGATAATCTTGCTGGATTGCCAGTTCAACGTGCTGGCGGTGCGTTCGTTTGGCGTGCCCTACGGCTCTTTCTGGCTGGACGAGGTGTGGGTGTTGGACGATGCCAACCTCAAGCTTAGGTTTTTTCGAGATGAGGATTGGCAAGTGACTATCACGCCGCAAAACGTCCCTTGCCTGCATTTTTCAAGCAGAAGCTGGCTGCCGGTGTTTAGAACGCGGATACAGTTAAAACGGCTTTAAGCAGATAGATCGACCGGAGGCGGTCTGCCGCTCGGGTTTTTACGGCTATGAAGACCTAGAGAGGAGTTTTCCGAACCAACCGATGTAATTGCAAATGTAGCTGGTAAGCTGGTCCTGAGAATCGAAACGGGAGTATGCCCGGCGGAAAATAGCCGATCAGGGAAAGTATGACGGCGCGCGAGGGAGTTTTAACGCATGGCAAGGATGAGCGGCTATGCGTTACAATGCGGGCATAAGTTTCAAGGAGGCAACACAGCATGAATGCGAACCCTTTCGATACGCTGCCTACGCGCAGTTGATTTAATCGCCGCCAGTTGCCGGCCCCGTTTTTCTCTTCAATCCTAACCTGCGAGCACACCATGCCAGAAAATATTTCCAATAATGCCCTAATCCTCGCCCTGTTATCTCTGAACGGCGAGATCGCTATTCAAAAAGACTACCTGGAATCCGATGAAATTCCGGAAGACGAGGTAGCCGATGAGGAAGAAGTGCTGGACGATTTGGAGCAGGCTTTCATGGAGTTTGTGGACGTTTACAAAGCGCGTGCCCACGCCGATAAAACCTTGCCTAGCCTGGAAGAATTGTTGGCCGGCGAAGAAGGCTAATAATCCATGTTGGTAATGTACGGCATCAAGAACTGCGATAGCGTTAAAAAGGCGCGCACTTGGCTGGAGGCGCGGCACATTGCCTACCGCTTCCACGACTATCGAATCGATGGCCTGGATGCGGCTTTGCTGCAACGCTTTGTCGATGCGCTGGGCCTGGATGCCGTGCTTAACCAACGCAGCACCAGCTGGCGTCAGTTGGACGATGACCAAAAATCCGATTTAACGCCCGACAAGGCCGTGCAACTCATGCTGGCTGTGCCGACCCTGATCAAGCGCCCGATTCTGGATGATGGACAGCAACTGATCGTCGGCTTCAATCCCGATCAGTATCCTACCGAATAATGAGTGAAACCCTTTCTTTGCTAGAAGCGTTGATTCGTCGCGAATCAGTGACCCCCCACGACGCCGGTTGCCAGGATTTGCTGGCGCAGCGCTTGACCAAGCTTGGCTTTGTTGACGAGCGCCTGAATTTTGCCGATACCCAAAACCTGTGGTTGCGAAAAGGGCAACAGGCGCCGCTGTTCGTGTTTTTAGGGCACACCGATGTTGTGCCGACCGGGCCGCTGGCGGCGTGGGATTCGCCGCCGTTCGAGCCAACCATCCGCGACGGTAAGCTATACGGCCGCGGTGCGGCGGATATGAAGGGCGGCATTGCCGCGTTTGTCACAGCCGTCGAGCGTTTCCTGGCCGAGTATGCCGAACATAAAGGCTCGATAGCGATCATGATGACCAGCGATGAGGAGGGCATAGCCACCCACGGTGTGGTCAAGGTGGTCGAAGTGCTGGAGCAGCGCGGCGAAAAGATCGACTGGTGCTTGGTCGGCGAGCCGTCCAGCGACAAGAAAATCGGCGACGTGATTCGCGTCGGTCGGCGCGGTTCCTTGTGCGCCAAACTGACGGTGCTGGGTATCCAAGGCCACGTGGCTTATCCGGAATTGGCGGAAAATCCGATTCATACGTTTGCACCGGCTTTAAAAGAGTTGACCGAGGAAGTGTGGGATCACGGCAACCAATTCTTTCCGCCGACTCGCTTGCAGGTGTCGAACATCAACGGCGGCACGGGTGCGGAAAACATCATTCCCGGCCAGGTGGAAGTGCAGTTCAATCTGCGGTTTTGCACGGAGCTGGACGAAGCGACCATCAAGGCCCGTACCCAGGCAATTTTGGACAAACACGGCTTTAAATACGATCTGCAATGGCGCTTGTCCGGCAACCCATTCCTGACCTCGCAAGGCGAATTAATCGACGCCACGCATGCCGCGATTGAAAGCGTCTGCGGCTTCCAAACTTTGGACGATACCGGCGGCGGCACCTCCGACGGCCGTTTCATCGCCCCGACTGGCGCACAAGTGATTGAGCTGGGGCCTTTGAATGCCAGTATTCATAAGGTCAACGAGCACATTGGCCTGGACGAGCTGGAAGTTTTAAGCCGAATTTACCAACAGATTTTGGTCAATTTACTGGCGCATTAAGCAGGTTCTTAAAATACAGGCACTCCCGCTTCTGCGGGAGCCCAACTGCCTAAACAGGGTTCGCACCGGGCCCGTGTAAACAATTGTCTTCTCCCAGTCGTCACCCCTCGGCCTCTAATACTCTGCCCAAACCGCTGGCAAGTTAGAGAAACGCCGGGCCATGATTGAGCTATGCCGAAGCGCTCAAGGGATTATCTTCAAGCAGTGATTACCGAAGGTTTGATCCTGAAATTACGCCGGATACTAATCGCAACGACCACGCTATACTTTTAAGCCTAGATTGTGGCGCAAGCTTGGCCGACGGTCTGAAACGGAATATTCCGATATCAACAGGGGAAAGCATGACTACTAGCCCTGCTCCACAAAAGTTATTGGCGCGCTACCGGCATTACTATCCGGCTCTCCTGATTTTGCTGATTTCGCTGTCTGCCTTGTTTGTGGCTTGGCAAGATCTGAATTGGCGTTATCAGCAGCGTTTACAGGAATATTTCGATTTTGAAACCCAACGCCTTACCAGCGACATCAGCAAACGCATGGCTTTGCATGGCCAAACGCTACGCAGCGCCGCCGGCTTATTCGCCGCCAGCGACGAGGTTACCCGCGAGGACTGGCGTGCTTTTGTTGAAATGCTGGAGTTGGATCGCAGCCATCCGGGGGTGCAAGGCGTGGGCTATACGGTCTGGATTCCAGCCGGACAGCTTGAACAGCATATTGCCGATATTCGCCGCCAGGGCTTTCCTGACTATGTAGTTAATCCGTTAGAACCGCGCAGCGAATATTCCAGCATTATCTACTTGGAGCCGTTCAGCGGCCGCAATCTCCGCGCCTTTGGTTACGATATGTACTCTGAACCGATTCGGCGCAAAGCGATGGAGCGCGCGCGGGACAACGGCGAGTTGGCCTATACCGGTAAGTTGGTTCTAATCCAGGAAACCAAGGCCGATTTACAAGCCGGGATGTTGGCGTATTTTCCGGTGTATCGCAACGGCAGCATCCCACAAACCTTAGAGCAGCGCCGTTCCGCGCTACTGGGCTGGGTATACATTCCTTATCGCATGAATGACTTGCTGAAAGCTATCCTGGGACAGGATTTATTGGCCTTGCGCCTGGAAATTTTTGATCAGGACGATCTCAGTGCCGAGGGCCTGCTTTTCGATAGTCAGGCCAGCTTGGTGCCGGCAGCGTTTAAAACCGATGCCGGTGCCATGACTCGCATACAGCGCCTGGATTTGGGCGGACATTTTTGGACCTTGCGTTACAGTGCCATGCCAGCCTTCAGCAAGACCGCCAGGTTCGAGCCGCCCTGGGTTGAAGTATTGGCGTTGGTGCTGATCAGCTTTCTGCTGTTTTTTATTACCTGGGCCTATATCAATGCACGCCGAAACGCGGCGATTGCCCTGCAATTGACCGAGTCGTTACGGCAAAGCGAAAGCCGGTTCCGCAGCTTGTTCGAAAACTCGCCGGTGGCCTATCTGGCAATGGATAGGCAAGGTAATTTGTTGGATGTCAATCCGCAATTGTGTGCGCTGCTGGACTACGACATTGATGAACTGATAGGCCGCAAACTGTTTGAGTTCATTTCGCCGGAAACCGGACAGGATTTTCGGCTAAAACTGCACCTGCTGAATCACTACGGTTTGCTGGAATGCGAATTGTCGCTGCTGACAAAATTGGGTCATATGTTGACCGTGATTCTGGACGGCCGCTTGCAGGGCGATAAGGCCCGACCAGCCGTTATTCATTGCATTTTGACCAATATTACCGAGCGCAAGCGCGCCGAAGATAAATTGCAATTGGCGGCCCGGGTGTTTAGCGATGCGCATGAAGGCATCACCATCACCGATGCGGCCGGCAATATTATCGATGCCAACCCGACTTTTTGCGCGATAACCGGCTATGCCCGCGAGGAAGTGATCGGCCGCAATCATAGTATTTTGCAGTCGGGAAAACACGATGCGCAATTCTATAAAGACTTGTGGCAAACCCTGCAAACCGAGGGTTGCTGGCAAGGCGAGATATGGAATCGCAAGAAAAGCGGCGAGTTATATGTCGAATTGCTGACGATCTCGGCCATGCGCAACCGCACCGGCGAAATTCTGAATTATGTCGGTTTGTTTTCCGACATTACCCAAGCCAAACTTCAGCAGCAGGAACTGGAACGCTTGGCGCATCACGATCCGTTGACGCAATTGCCTAACCGTATCTTGTTCAACGATAGATTTTGTCAGGCCTTGGCGCGCTGTAAACGCGATAGTACCTTATTGGGCGTCGTGTATATGGATCTGGACGGGTTCAAACAGGTCAACGACCAGTTCGGCCACGAGGCTGGCGATACATTGCTGATCGAGGTGGCTAAGCGGATAAAGGCCAATTTGCGCGAGGACGACACGGTGTGCCGATTAGGCGGTGACGAATTTGCCTTATTGATGGGCGGTCTGGAATCCAAACCGCAGTGTGAGCAAGCCTTGCTGCGTGTTCATCAGGCGATTTCCCAGCCCTACTATATCGGCGGGCAAACCGCGAAAATTGGCGTCAGTAGCGGTATTACCTTATGTCCGCTGGATGTGGGTACGCCGGATTGCTTACTCAGTCACGCCGATCAGGCCATGTATCTTGCCAAACAGCAGGGCCGCGGCTGCTATGAATTTTTTCAGCCCGGTTGAGTCTGCTTAGCAAGCGTTTAATTTTTCAACTAAATAAGAGGAGATACCTATGCGTTGCCATCAAGTCGATTATCAGATTATCGGTCATGACATCCAAATGGTCGAAGTCGAGCTCGACCCCAAAGAAACCGTGATCGCCGAAGCGGGGGCGATGACGTATCTGGAGCAGGATATAGACTTCGAAGCCAAGATG
The DNA here is from genome assembly GCF_002834115.1 of Methylomonas sp. Kb3. NCBI lineage: Bacteria > Pseudomonadati > Pseudomonadota > Gammaproteobacteria > Methylococcales > Methylococcaceae > Methylomonas > Methylomonas sp. Kb3. The sequence goes on from NZ_PIZT01000007.1 coordinate 57,929, forward strand.
GGCGACGGTTCCGGTGGGGTGATGGATAAGCTGTTTGGTATCGGCAAACGCATGCTCACCGGCGAGTCGGTATTTTTGACCCATTTCACCAATCACGGTGCGCAAAAACGCCGGGTGGCCTTTGCCGCGCCTTTTCCGGGCTCAATCGCGGCATTGAATATGGCTGAATTGGGTGAAGAAGTGATTTGCCAGAAATCGGCGTTTTTAGCGGCGGCTTACGGCACCCAAGTGGATATCGCTTTCAACAAACGTCTGGGTAGCGGCTTTTTCGGTGGCGAAGGTTTTATTCTGCAACGTCTGCGCGGTGACGGCATGGCCTTTATCCACGCCGGCGGCACGGTGATCCGTAAGGAATTGCGTAACGAAACCTTGCGTCTGGATACCGGCTGTCTGGTGGCGTTCAGCGGCGACATCGATTACAACATTGGCATGAGTGGCGGCTTGAAAAGCATGCTGTTCGGCGGTGAGGGCTTGTTTCTGGCGACGCTGACAGGCACCGGTTCGGTGTGGATCCAGAGCATGCCGTTTTCACGCTTGGCGGAGCGGGTGTTAAGCCAATATAAGCCAACTATCGGTCAAGATAGCCAGTAGCGGCGGTCAAGAGCTAAAGCAAGCCATGTTCGGCAAACGAAAAGGGCTGGCCGTCGCCGACGATGAAATGGTCCAGTACGCGGATGTCGAACAGGCCCAAGGCCTGTTTGAGTTTGTCGGTAATTTGCCGGTCGGCTTGGCTGGGTTCGTTGATGCCGGACGGATGATTGTGAGCAAATATGACCGCTGCCGCATGATGAAATAAGGCCCTTTTTGCCACTTCGCGCGGATAGACGCTGGCACCGTCGATGGTGCCGCGAAACAGCTCTTCCCATTGAATCACCCGATGCTGGTTGTCCAGAAACAGGCAGGCGAACACTTCGAAACTGTAGCTACGCAATTGGGCGCTGAGATAGGCGCGCGTGATGTCCGGGCTGGTCAAGGCGCTGCCGCGTTGCAATATCTCGGCGAAATGGCGGCGGGCCATTTCCAGTACGGCTTGTAATTGGGCGTATTTTGCATCGCCTAAACCGTTGCTCCGGCAAAAGCGTTGTTGATCGGCGCCGAGCAGCGCCTGCAAGGAGCCGTATTCGCTCAACAAATCGCGGGCCATATCCACCGCCGACTTGCCGGGTGTGCCGGTACGCAGAAAAATCGCCAGTAGCTCGGCGTCCGTCAGCGCGGTAGCGCCACGCTGCAAGAGTTTTTCACGGGGTCGCTCGTCTGTGGGCCAATTCTTGATGCTCATCAACTCCTCCCGGCCGTTAATAATTGATTTTAAGCATAGAAGAAGCAGAAGGAGTTTGCCATGAAGCAAACTGAAAAGATTAAATGGCTAATTGCGCCGAGACTTTAGGTGCGCTGCACGCAAAGTTAGCGATGAAGGGAATGTTTGCAAGGCGTTGGCATGCTTGCCGCAGCTTGGCGAAAGACTCCTTTCGCCAAGCGAATTCAATAGCAGAGCTTACTGCAAAATGCCCAATCAGGAACTAGCCAGCAAGCCCAGCGCACTCAAACTAGGTAAAAAGAAATAACTGCCGCCTCGTGTCGTCACAAATTGCTGAAATCCGCAAACCCGCCGCCGCAATGGTTCATCCTGAATCGTAAAGTTGCGATTTTCCACTACGCCGCTACCAATCAATGGATCGTCTTCGTCGTACAAACCGGCGAATTTCACGCTGTTGATCCAGGTGTGTTGCACAAATTCGAACTGGCGTTCGATATTGGCGTTTAAGCAGATGAACAAAAGACCGCGCTCTTTGCCGTCGTCTTTAGCCGGAGTTTCCAGGAAGTTGCCGTAGCTGCGGCCGCGGCGCAGGATGCGGTGGCGGTTGGCGACTTTCAAGGCTTCTTCTGCGGTGGCACCCAAGCCGACTGCTCTGGGATTGGCCCTACGAATGTGCGAACCCAGCGGACAGCCGGTGCCGTGCGGGTCTTTGGTGAAATTGAAGCTGTTATCAACCTTATTCGGATCGCTGTCCTGATTAGGCTCCACCACCGCGCCGCTTTTCCAGCGGCCGACGAATTTGGCGGCTAGATAATCGGCAGTGATACCTTGCCGCGCGGCTTCGTCCTCCATGAATTGCCAGAACGCGCCGACATCCTGTTTCAATTGCCGCAACACCAGATAAGTACCATTTTTACCGAACGCTTCACCGGCACTACCCAATTGCGGCATTTTGGTGAGTTTGCCGTCGTATTGGTTGGGATAACCCAGCAAAAACTCGCCGGTAGCGATTTCGCCGGTGCCGCTGGTGGTCGGGAAGCCGTCTACGACGGGGTCGGAAATGCCGTCGGCAAAACCGAAATGCTCCAAGGTAAAGCCGTTGGCGTCCTGTTTTTTCTCGCCGGCATCCAGGCGTTGCACGATGCTCAAGCCGGCGCCTTTAAAGGCTTTTTCATGATATTTCTGGCTGGCGTTGTGGATGGCGTCGTTTTTGGAGAACAGCATAAACAACAGGTCCACCCGTTTTTGGCCGCTGCCCCAATCCCAGGCGCTGGGATCGTTGATGCCGCGGTCGCCCAGCAGCGCGGAACGATGTTCGGAATCCATGCCTTCCCGGAAGGACAGTTCGAAGCTGTAAAGGCTGTCTTTATCCAGGTTGAGCTGTTCGAAACCGGAATAACTGATCGCCAGGTTGATACGGTTTTCAGTTTCATCGGTCGGTTTGTCCGCGCCATGGCTGATTTGGTTTTGATCGACCAGATTTTTCAGCCAAGGTTTCGTTTTGCCGGCATCGTCGATTTTTAACAGGTAATAACTACAGTGGGCCATATGTTTGTTATAGCCGCTAAATACGATGCCTTGTACGTCGTCTAATTTATCGATGGTGGTCATTGTGGGAGTCCTTTTATAAGCATCTCAGCCAAGCAGCCAGATTGGTCGTGGAAAACAAGCCTTCGTGTATCGCCCGGTTATTGGCGACATTTTTCACGGACAAATCGATGTAGGCGCTATACCAAACCAACTCGGCAAGCTGGCTGTTTCTGGCGAAATTTTTGAAGCGCTGCTCGTCGCGGGAGCCGCCGCGCAAGGCCAGCCATTGGGTATCCGGAAAGCCCCGGTCCTTGCCTAATTGCGTGTTGCTCCAAACGGCGGTCAAGCCGACGCTGGCGTGGTCGATGAATTCGCCCAGGTAGTTTTCCCAGCTACCGTCGTAATTGCTCATGAACAACAGGCGTTTATTGCCGGGCAGAATCACCCAGCGGGCAAAATGGATAGTGACGATGCCGCTGAGGTCGCCTTTGGTGGCCACCAGTTTGGCTACCAAATTGATGCCGGCCAGCACTATTTTCAGGGTGGTCAACCGAAACCAGCCGGGTTTGATTTCGATAACGCTGGTCAGATGGTTTTGTAATTGCCGGTCTTCCACGCGCTGGATGGCTTGCATCTGTTCGGAGACTGCCCAGGGTTTGTCGTCCTGCTTATCGCGCATTTCGTTCCAGCGCAACAGCACGGCGAATGCGACGCCGGCTATCAGCGCCAGTACCGCCAAAAACTCCACCAGCGGCCCGAATATCCCGAAAAAACCGCCTACCAATAAAATCCCCAGCGCTGCTAATAAGCCGTTGAAGATCATTTGTCCGGCGCTGTTTAAAAACGGTTGCGGGGTGGGTTTGTTGATGGCGCCTAGATGCTTGACGATGTCGGCGTGAATTTCGGCCGGTTGCTTGGCCGCCAGTTCCGCGCGATTGGCGTCGATATAGGCTTCGATGCGTTGACGGATTTGTTGTTGCTCGTAAATCGCATTACGGGTCTGGCCGGGGTGGGCGACGTAAAAGGCATTGGCGCCATAGTCGTTCTTTAACAAATACTCAGCCAGTTGGCTGGCGTTGTTGCTCGGATAGTCCTTGCAGCAGCTATAAACGGTATTCACAAACTCCGGATTGCCAGCAATCAGGTCGTTGATAAATTGCTTCACCTCGCCGTCGATATTGGCTTCAAACGCTAGCAGGGCGGGCTCGCCGGTATCGACCTCGGAGGGATGTTTGCCGGGAATGACGAAAAAAGTGCAATAGTGCAGCTGTTGATAATTGGAAAATTTAATCACCGGATTGTTTTTAATATCCGTGCCTATCGGCGCCAGATACGCTTCCAGCTTTTGCAGCTGGTCCGGCAATATTTCCGTGATAACGGTCATGGGGTTTTGTTGCATACACACGTCCTCTTGAAATTATTATCGTGCTGGTAAAAAGTTACCGATCAAAGCTCAGGACAAATTGATCGGGAAACGGTCCGTCGTACAAAATGCCGCTATTTATTTTTAAGTTGTTCAAACGTAGCAAACTGGCTACCAAAGTTGGAATCTGGATACGATTGATATATTCACCAAAACAGCGGTGCATGCCGTCGCCAAAATGCATATACCGATCCAACGCGCGATCGTCACGCACGCTGAAAGGCTCCGGCCAGGCGCTGTCGTCGAACATCGCCGAGGCGGTAAAGGCGAAGACTTCGGTGCCGGGCGGAATCTTCACGCCGGCAATCTCCGCGCCGTTTTTACAATGCCGGCGCATGGCCGCCGCCATGGTGTTGAAACGGAACACGTCGAAGCACAAATGCAATAGCTTGTCTTCGTCATCGACCACCTGTTTGGCACGTTGCAATACATCGGGCTTGCTAAGCAATTGCTCGACAATCAAGGTAGTAGCCATCGAGGTGGTATCCAAAGCACCAACAATCAAGCCGGAGATGTTGCGGCGGATACCGTCGTCGTCCAGATCGTGCTCGCCATCCATGCCCATTTTGATGAGACGCGATAGAAAATCTTCAAATTGCTCGCCTTGCTTGATGCGCTGCCGGCGTTCCGCGATCAGATTTAACAGGTACGGCCCCATTTCTTGGAAAGACTGCTCGGCGGTGATTTGTATGCTGCGCTGATTACTGAGATTTAAAAACAGGTCGTGAAACAGTGAGCGCATCCAACGCATCATCGTCACTTCGTCTGGTCCTGGCACGCCGAGGTAATCGCGTATAAAACGCCGCGCCACTGGTCGGGTTAATTGCGACACCATGTCGATGCGGCCTACCGGCAACGCAGCCTGAATCATGTCGTCGCAATGCTGGCGGACGATGCGACGGATCAATTGGTCTTCGCCTGGCTTGATGACCCGGCGTAGCGCGCCTTGCTCATTGCTGTAGGCTTCGGAACGATCCATCCCTAAAAAGAATGGCCCGTTCAGGCGTTGCATATTGGGTGCGTTGATCTCGGCAATCGTAAACTCGGTATCTCGAGCCAGCGTTTCGCGGACATCGCTGTCACGAGTCACCAAAGCGCGTTTGCCCAGGACCAGTACCGGTTTATGTTTTCGTAACAATCCGAATAGCCAACGTTGCAACGTGGCGCCGGTCAGCATCGCGACGCCACGCGCCAGGTAATAGCTGACGATATTTTGCGGGGTAGTGGACGTGGGGTGATGATCTAGGATGGGTGCCGGCGCGGGCCGGTGCTCGCGGTACATTTTCAAGGCGAGGGCGCCGGTGGGGGTGGCGGCCAATTGCTCGACAAAAGCCTGGTATGCGGCCGGTAATTCTGCTTTGCTAGGCTGTACGCCGCCGAATTGGGCCGGCAACAGCACTGGTGCAGACAGTGCTGCCAGGCAATAATCGGCGATGCTGGGCTGGTTGCCCAGCAAATAGCTTCTGCCATCGGCCAGCAGAGTGTCCAGCTCCGCAAAGATCGCTTCGATTTGTTGTTTGCAGGGGGCGATTTGTCCGGGATCGGCAGGTAGGGATTTTTCCATGGCTTGAGCCAATATTGGATAAGCGCGCTCGGCTAACCATTTTTGCCAGGCAGGCACCCGCTGCTGCCAGAACGACAGCACGGTTTCTTTGTGTGGCAGCAACATCGCATAGCCGTAATTGCGTGTCGCCAAGCCTAATTTGTCCACCAGCAAGGCCAGCAAGCGTTCGGTTTCCGCCTTGCCTTTCTCGTCGCGCGGATACAGCCGCAGTTCGGCGGGCAAACGGGCGTCGATGTATTGCAGCGATTCGTGCATGGTACATAAGGTTGCTTCGCTGGTGATCAGCACCGGCATGGCCTTAGCATCGGCTCCCGCCAACAAGAAGGCGGGTAAATGCAGCATCGGCACGCTACCTTCTTCCCGGTACGGCACCCCGCCGTAGTCGAGCATCCAACGTACTAATTCGCTGATATGGGATACTGGAATCGTCAATAAACGATTCAGTTGTTTGGACTTGGCTCCACGCCGCGTACTGCCGGGTTTGATCATGATTCCTTCCTCTTGCTTGCTATTGTTATAGTTATTAATGCTATAGCTGGCATACACCGATGACTGTTTAGTCATGTCGGCTTGAATGGCATGTTGGTATGCGCGCTAGGTAAAACAACTTGCCGGGCTGCTTACGTGTGCCGTTATTGGCAGCTAAGCAATTGTTAATCCACCCGTGAACCAAGCGCCGAGCTTTAACGGAGTATCAATAATAGACCAATCGTAACTAATTGAAATAAAAAGCGAAAGACAAAATGTTGCTTAGCAACAACCGTGCCTAAATGCGAAGCACGTCACAAAACGCGGTGGGTTGCGCCCGCGTGGTGCCTAGCAAACGGAAAGCTTCTCTGTCGCCGGAGTCGGCTGCAAATCTTCCGATTCTTTCTCTGCGGACCTTAATCAGATTGTCATTTGCTGCTGCCTATAATCCCGGCCTCTTCACAACGCTTAGGAGCAGTCGCAATGCAATTACTAAAACCCAGGCCGCCATTCTTAAAACCCGCCAAACTGGCATTGGCAATAGCCGGCTTGTCAGCGCTGAACGCGCCGGTATTTGCGGAAACCGTTGATGTGCCGCAAATGGAGCAAGGCATCCAGATCGGGGATTTAGCTCCGGGTCGGGCCATCGTTTGGAGCCGCGCGGATCGGCCGGCGCGGATGATGCTGCAATATGCTTATAACCCGCAGTTCAAGGACGCGATTAGTGTCCGTGGCCCGTATGCATCGGCAGAAACCGACTTTACCGCCCGCCAGGACTTGACTGGATTAGCGGATGGCAAAGGCGTGTATGTGAAAGTCTGGTTTGAAGATTTAACCAACGCTCGCGGCAAAAGCGCAGCGGAGGTTGGCCATTTCCATACTATCGGTAAGCGCGACGATATTCGTTTTGTTTGGGGCGGCGACACCGCTGGTCAAGGCTGGGGTATCAACGAGAGCTTTGGCGGTATGAAGATTTACGAAGCGATGCGCCAAGTCCAGCCGCAGTTTTTCATTCAAAGCGGCGACAACGTGTATTCGGACGGGCCTATTCCGGAGAGCAAACTGGCCGAGAACGGCCAGATTTGGACTAACTTGGTCACGCCGGAAGTGAGCAAAGTTGCGGAAACCTTGGACGAGTTCCGTGGCCGCTACAAATACAATCTGCTAGACGAAAACGTCCGCCGTTTCAATGCCGAAGTGCCGCAAATCTGGCAGTGGGACGATCATGAAGTGGTGAATAACTGGTCGGATTCCAAAGACCTAAGCGTCGATCCGCGCTACACCGAAAAGAATGTACCGACGTTGATTGCCCACGCCACCAAAGCCTTCTTGGAGTATGCGCCGTTGCGCCCGCACGACGCGGAAGAATCCGAGCGGATTTATCGCAAAATTTCCTACGGCAAACTATTGGACGTGTTCGTACTGGATATGCGCAGCTATCGCGGCCCTAACACCGCCAATCTGCAAACTCAAGAAAATGCCGAAACCGCCTTTCTCGGTGCCGAGCAAATGGCTTGGTTGCAGGACGAGTTGAAACACTCTAAAGCTACCTGGAAAGTCATCTCCGCCGACATGCCGATTGGTTTGAATATCGGCGACGGTAACACGGCTCAAGGCCAAGCGCGTTGGGAAGCTGTAGCAAACGGCAATGATGGGCCGGCGGCCGGGCGGGAACTGGAAATCGCTCGTTTGTTGAGTTTTATCAAGCATGAGCAAATCAACAACCTGGTTTGGCTGACTGCCGATGTTCATTATGCCGCCGCGCATTATTACGATCCTGCCAAAGCGGCATCCAAAGACTTCGCGCCGTTCTGGGAGTTCGTCGCCGGTCCGTTAAATGCTGGTTCCTTCGGGCCCAACAGCACCGACGGCACATTCGGTCCGCAAGTGGTTTTCTCGAAAGCGCCGCCAGCCGGCCAAGCCAATCTGTCGCCTTACGCCGGCCTGCAATTTTTTGGCGAAGTGAATATCGACAAAAAAAGCCGCGCTATGACGGTGGATTTTAAGGACATCGACGGCGCTGTGGTCTTCAGCAAAACCCTGGCGGCGGAAGCCGAACGTGAACGCGAGCACGATCATCACGATCGCGATCACGACTAAAGCCAAGTGGCCGGGACGGTATTTGCCGCCCGGCAATTTCTCTGGTTAAGCCATTTAACTTCAAGCAAAATAAGGACTCTATTCATGTTGAAACCCACGTTATTGACTATAGCCATGCTGGCTGCTATCGGTATCCAAAACAGTGCTCAGGCGCAGCCGCACAGTGAACATCACGAACACGCCAGTGCCGGCCCGCTGGTCATCGGCCATCGCGGCGCGTCCGGCTATCGTCCCGAACATACGCTGGCAGGCTATGCACTGGCGATTGAATTGGGTGCGGATTTTATCGAACCCGACCTGGTGCTGACCAAGGACGGCCAAATGATTGCCCGCCACGAACCGATGATAGGCGGCACCACCGATGTGGCCAATCATCCGGAGTTTGCTGATCGCAAAACCACCCGTATGGTCGATGGCTTTGCAGTGACCGATTGGTTTGCCAGCGACTTTAGCTTGAAAGAAATCAAAACCCTGCGCGCCATCCAAACCCGAGGAAGGGATAATTCATATGACGGCGAGTTTGAAATCCCGACCTTAAACGAAGTGATCGCGCTGGCCAAGCAGCAAAGCGAAAAGACCGGCCGCCGCATTGGTATCTACCCTGAAATCAAACATTCGACTTATCACGCCGAACTGCAGAATGCTAAGGGTAAGCCGCTGTTTGGCAAGCATTTCTTCGAAGACAAATTGTTGAAAAAACTGCATAAGGAATACGGCAACAGTGCTTGCGCACCGGTGTTTATCCAGTCTTTCGAAGTCAGCAATCTGCAATATTTAAGCCGTAAGACCGACATCAAATTGGTACAACTGATCGATGCGGACGACGTCAACGCGGACGGCTCAGTATCTCTGGTTGCACCTTACAAGCAGCCTTATGACTTTGTAGTAAAAGGCGATCAACGTACATTTGCCGATTTGCTCAGCAGCGACGGTCTGGATTTTGTTAAATCCTACGCGGATGCGATTGGTCCTTGGAAGCCGTATTTGGTAAAAACCGTAGCCGTCGATTTTGACCGCAATGGCGACGGCAAAATAAACATTAACGACAGGATTGTCGAAGGCAGTACCGGCGTAGTGGAAATGGCCCACGACAAAGGCTTGCTGGTGCACACCTGGACGTTCCGCAATGACGCCAGTGGCTACGGCTTTGCTGATCCGCAGCAGGAAATGACCTATTACTTTGATTTGGGTGTGGATGGCTTGTTTACCGACTTTGCCGACACCGGAGTTGCGGCCCGTGATGCCTCGGTGCACGGGGATGGCACGCAGGCTGGAGAATGTTGCGGATTGGAGTGGAGTCACCTAGGGCGTCATCGTTAGCGCTAGTCGATGATTATCATTATGTTCTGCAAGCTCCATGGCTTGCGGAGCATCGCCTTGGTGTTAGGCGAACAAGTGCCGGAACGAGTTGTACTTTAATTATTGTACGTTAGCGGCGAGCTTGTTCCGACGGATGGTGGTAGTCATTAGTTGGCCTAGCGTGCCGTGCCCGGGCATAACCTCTTCCCCGAAAGGTTAACTACGCATGGCAAAGCGTATATGATTTGGATAGCTGGCAAGTTTGTCGGTGTCACGTGATGCCGGCTTGGAGTGGCTAGAATTCTTGATCAGCACGCAACGAATTTGGCCTTCTCTGGGTTGATTCATCGAATCCACCCAGAGAAGGCCAATGTCCAGCACCCCATCATGCTACGACTGTGGTATTTTAGCCGCCCTCTATTTCGTCGCGGTTCGGCGGCTTTCAACACAGGATTACTCGCAAAACCATGGGTGTACAGGAAAACTTCGAACAACTCCCGCTAAAAGAATTCACCGAAAAAGCTTATCTGGATTATTCCATGTATGTAATTTTGGATCGGGCTTTACCGCACATCGGTGACGGCCTAAAGCCAGTACAGCGCCGTATCGTGTACGCGATGTCCGAGTTGGGACTAACGGCGTTGGCCAAATACAAAAAATCGGCCCGTACCGTCGGTGACGTGCTGGGTAAATACCATCCGCATGGCGATTCGGCTTGTTACGAAGCCATGGTGTTGATGGCTCAGGACTTTTCTTACCGTTATCCCTTGATTGATGGCCAGGGCAACTGGGGTTCGCCGGATGATCCAAAATCTTTTGCCGCCATGCGGTACACCGAGTCACGGCTGACCGCTTACGCGCAAACCTTGCTTAGCGAATTGGGGCAGGGCACGGTGGACTGGACCGACAATTTCGACGGCACCTTAAAAGAGCCCAGCCTCATGCCGGCCCGCTTGCCGAATGTGCTGCTGAACGGCACTATGGGTATCGCCGTGGGGATGGCAACCGATATTCCGCCGCATAATCTGCGCGAAGTCGCCAATGCCTGTCTGCAATTACTGGACGATCCGGAAACGCCACTCGAAAATTTGCTGACGCATATCAAAGGACCGGATTATCCAACGGATGCCGAGATAGTGACGGCTAGTGTCGATATTCAAAAAATGTATGCGACCGGCAACGGCTCGGTAAAGATGCGTGCCAAATACGAGCTGGAAGATGGCAATATCGTCATCACGGCTTTGCCGCACCAGGTGTCCGGTGCCAAGTTGCTGGAGCAAATTGCCGCGCAAATGCTGGCGAAAAAGTTGCCGATGATCGAGGATTTGCGCGACGAATCCGATCACGAAAATCCCACGCGCCTATTAGTGATTCCCAAGACCAAGCGCATCGATGTCGATGCGGTAATGTCGCATTTATTCGCCACCACTGACCTGGAAAAGAATTATCGGGTCAATATGAATATGATCGGCTTGAACGGTAAGCCGCAGGTCAAAAATCTACGGATGATTTTGACTGAATGGATCAGCTTTAGAACCGAAACTGTGCGTCGTCGTCTGCAATATCGTTTGGATAAAGTGCTGGCACGTTTGCATATTCTGGAAGGTTTGCTAATTGCCTATTTGAATATCGACGAAGTGATTGCGATTATTAGAAGCGAAGACCATCCTAAGCCGGTTCTGATGACGCGGTTTGGCCTCAGCGATCTGCAAGCGGAAGCGATCCTTGAGCTGAAATTGCGGCACTTGGCCAAGCTCGAGGAAATGAAGATTCGGGGCGAACAGGACGAATTGGAGCAGGAACGCCAGGCTTTGGAAAAAACCTTGGGCTCTGAACGCTTGTTGAATCGACTGATCCGCAAGGAAATCGAACGCGATGCGGAAAAATACGGCGATGATCGGCGTTCACCCATCGTTGCGCGGGATGCGGCTCAGGCCCTGGATACCACTGAGCTTATCGCGAATGAACCGGTGACGATTATCTTGTCGCAAAAAGGCTGGATCAGGGCGGCCAAAGGCTATGACATAGAAGTCGAAAGTTTGAGCTATCGCGCCGGCGATGCGTATTTATCGTCAGCGAAAGGCCGGACCACGCAATCGGCGTATGTATTGGACTCCACGGGCCGAGTCTATACCATTACGACTCATGATTTGCCCTCTGCGCGAAGTCAGGGTGAGCCGCTGACCGGTCGGCTTAATCCGCCGCCAGGTAGTTTGTTTACCGATGTATTTACTGGGCAAGCCGACGATTGGCTATTGATTGCCAGTAATGCCGGTTACGGTTTTCGAGTGCAGCTAAAAGAGCTGCAAAGTAAAAATAAAGCTGGGAAGGCGTTGTTGAGCTTGCCAACTGGCGCCAAAGTTTTAACGCCGGCGCCGATTCCAACTGGTCACGACTTGCTGGCGGTTGCGACCTTGCAGGGTAGATTGTTGATATTTCCAGCGTTGGATCTGCCCGAGTTGGCGAAAGGCAAGGGTAATAAACTAATTCAGATTCCTGGCGGAGACTTGGTTTCCGGTAAGGATGCTGTGGTCGCGGTAACGGCGTTGTCGGCGAGCAGCGAGTTGAAAATCGTCTCAGGCAAGCGGCATGTCACCCTGAAAGCCATGGATATTGCTCAATACACTGGCAATCGTGCGAATCGTGGCACAGCATTGCCGCGTGGTTTCCAAAAAGTGGATGGGTTGGAGTGTGTTGTTGCTTAATACTCTGCCGGTGCCGCACATATTATTGGGAGTTTAAAAGCTTTTTTGGGATTTTTTGTACCAACTATTTGAGGCTCAAAATCGGTTTATCAGATCAGTGTGAAAAAATCTGTTGACGTAAGCAATCAATGTCTTTATCATAGTCATCTTTCTGGAGCGCTTCTGCTCTTCGGGATAATAAGAAGGTCAATTCGGGGTATAGCGCAGTCTGGTAGCGCGTCTGCTTTGGGAGCAGAATGTCGGGAGTTCGAATCTCTCTACCCCGACCAAGATTTGCGCTTGTAGCTCAGCTGGATAGAGCATCGGCCTTCTAAGCCGAGGGTCGCAGGTTCGAGTCCTGCCAAGCGTGCCATCGCAAAAAATCATCATTATGGTGAGCGTAGCTCAGTTGGTAGAGTCCCGGATTGTGATTCCGGTTGTCGTGGGTTCGAGCCCCATCGTTCACCCCAATAAATTCAATAACTTATCATTCAAAGGCAGTTGCTGTGAGTGATAAAGTGTCAAAAGAAAGTCATCATTTACAATGATTGCTCTCTATTCCTGCGTCGCGTGCTTCGGCGACTAATGAAAAAAGACAACAAATGAGAACGGCTATTTCATGCGCTTATTATGCGCGTCTGGAATTTGAGGCCGTCAGGCGTGGTATGACCGGATTTTCCTTGGCTGCTGTTTTGCTGCAAAAGTCAAGCGATGAAAATTTCCCATTGAAGTCGTCTGGTTCTTAGTTTGAAATTAGCCTTCTTTTTCCGGGTTTTGAATTGGCGGGCGGCCAGTTCGAGCTAGACAAAGCCGAGGCTTGTTCTGTGGTCGAAAACTCCCAAGGGTACTACGCGCCCCGTTGACAGTCGCTGAGCAACATTGCCCGGCATACCATCATTCCGCCTCAGGAAAAAAATACGCTGTTTGCGCTGGGGGCGGTGTTTAGTGCGGTGCTGGTGACCGGTGCGGTGCTGAAGGTTTTGCAGTATATCTACAGGTGGACCTCTCTGTAAAAATCCCCGGCGTTCTTAAGGCGCGCGAATATCTGTAGGGATAGGGGGGGGCGGCCTCAGTAAGTGGTAGTGCAAGGGCTGTGTCGAGCACGATTGCCAACGAAACGGTCAGCAAGTGGCTCTGCGTCAATGCCGGGTTCGTGGAGGTTTTGGCGCACAGCAGCAAGGTGGAAAGTCCAGCGTTCCGAATAGAAATAGTCGCCGAAGACTTTCGGCGCCTCCCGCCCCGCCAATAACACCGATATGCTCAGCTATACCCAGACGATGTAAGCCGACGTCAGTCGTTGCGCAGAGGTGGGGCGGAGCGGGCCTACAGTGTCGTGTTTAAGCTATGGCACGGAGCTGGGCGCTAGGCTTCGATCTTGCCGTCCGCCATATTTGCCGTGCCGTCGATCAAACCGGCCCAGCTCTTCATGTTGGTGGCTGGCTATCAGTATTGCCATGCGCCTGTGCGGGGCGCGAGTCAGCGCCAGGCGCTGCGGCTCCCCGTCGGAAGGCTTGATGCCTCGTTCGCCAATGGAGGTATTCAGGCCAAGCGATAGCTTTTCGATAAGTCAGGACAAGGCGGATCGCTCGAGCATGCTCCAGATTTCATCGTCGGTCGGTGCAGTGTTGCTCTAGAGCAGATTGTCGCGGAAGGTGCTGGCCTGAATCAGTATTTCCTTTGGAATATAAGCAATGCTTTTTCGCCACCCCGGAAGTGCAGCCAGTGCGCCTAGTCAATCCAAATGGTGCTGCTATTCGGTGCTTCAGCCTGATGAGTGAGTTGATCCGGGTGGTTTTGCTGGTGCCGGAAACGCAGGTGATGGTTGTGGTCTATTTGGCAGGTATTGCCAAGTGCTTGGCCGTCAACGCGAAGTGCGACTGGGGATGACTGAAAGTAGGATAATCAGGTCTTGTGGCTGTGCAGGCTCGTCGCGGGGAGGCGGAAAGTCTAGGTTTGCCATGCATCGCCAATAGGTTGTGCCGGGCCGAAAACGCTGGAAGCATGTGTGGCAATTGCTGTCGAGCGTCGGCGATTTCGGAAAAGTCGGGTAGCTTAGGGGGTATACGGCAATCATTACCAGCAAATGATCGGCGAAGTGTAATTGCAGCGAGTGACTTTCCCGGTCTCGGAACGGCATGGGTCTGCACCGCGATCGGCCAACAAAAAACACTATAGCGGTTTCGAAATCCCAGTTTGGCGTCAGGCTGGAAAGGAGGTTGTGAGTCGCTGTAAAATGCCTTCCGCGTCAAACACGCCCGATAAGGGGAGTGGTGGCATCGCAGCTTGCAATTCCGAGTCTGCCGACATAATGCTGAGCAATACAATGTGCCGGATTGTCGGCGGATCGAACGTAAAAACTCTCGTGGATAGGCGAGAAAATGCCAGTTGTCCTGGTTGGGGGCTTGATTGTTCGATGCCATTGTCGGGCATGATGGTACGCTGCGCCAATCGCTTACGTCATTCTGAAGCTAGGCACGATTTGCGTACTATGCTCGATCTCGCGAGCACGATGGCGTTTGGCTTTGGGGGTGTTGCATCAGCAGGCTGTTTTCACTAGTGAGATCCTCAGGTTATTGATAGCCTGAGTAAGGCCTCGAACAATTCGGTTAGAATGGATTTTAATACGGTCATTTTTTCTGTTTTAATCGCCAGAAGCCTTCGAACTTAAAACTGTCTCTTGCCGGGGTGTAGGTGGAAGCGGGCGAGATTGAGTTCATGTAGTCTAGGCTCGTTGTACAAATATGCTTGGTTAATTTTGACGATTCAAGGCTGATCGATCATGGTTGTATCTAGTGAAGTAAGTCATGGCTCTTATTAAATTGGTTGGCAACGTAGATTGCTTTTTTACAAAAAACATTTTAAGCTCTTAATAATGTGTGGAATAAATAAAATATTAAGAGATAAAGTATTTTGTATTTATTAGGCTTGGCTCATGGGGATTTTCTGGTCAAATACGTAACTTTTATCTTCATGATAATCGCCTTTTCAGCAGGCGGTTGAAATTATTTTCGACGTTGAGTATCCATAAGTATGGTTACTACAAAACATTGTCGACAAGTTATTGATTTTTTGTTGTCGATGAGTAAACTTTAATGATTAGGCTGTGTTTTGAGGGTGATTTTCTGACTGAATTGTGTTTTTAACGGGCCCTTAAATCAACTGGTGTCAGAAGTTAGTCAATGATGCTATTATTGACTTGATGTCGAACCGAATAATTAAATAGATTGAGTTATCAACTTTAAAGAGAAGCGGGTGGATGCACCGTAATACATAACGTTACGACCGCTTCGGCAGGTAGTGGAAAGGTGTTTTATCGTGTACAAGTCGGTCTTCCCTGAAAAGGCTTTTTTACAACGTTTAACAATTGATGCCGTAGAAATTGAAGCGCAATTACATAAGCAGAATTGCTTTAGATTATGTTTTTTCGGTTACCTAAATGAGTCGCAACAGACCTTAGTCTCACATAATAATTAAATACTAGATGGATGTATTGTTCATAAACCCCGATTCGTCTACTAAGGCTTATCAGGATCTCGCTAAAACCTATTCAGCTATCGAGCCCCCTACATGGGCACTTTTACTGGCGGAGTCATGCCGAAGCAAGGGATTTGATGTAGCCTTAATGGATTGCGACGCTGAGCGTTTGACGCTTGAACAATCGGTTCAGCGCATTGATGAGCTCAACCCCCGTTTGGTAGTGTTTGTTGTTTACGGGCAAAACCCCAATTCCGGAACAACCAGTATGATCGGCGCATTGGCCTTGGCTAGCGCGTTTAAGGATGCTGCTGGTAACCAAACGCCGATTGCCTTTGTTGGGTCGCATACGAGCGCTTTGCCTCTGGACGTTTTGGCTCATGAGTGCGTCGATATTGTGTTGCTCAACGAAGGTGTTTACGCATTGCACAACCTGTTGAAAGGCAATCTCAAGAGCGACTTGGCGCATGTCAAGGGCATCGGCTATAAACAAAGCTCTTCGGCTTTGCCCGTGCTCAACCCGCCTCAGTCCGTGGTGCCGCAGGAACGAATGGACGAAGACCTGCCGGGTTATGCCTGGGATTTGCTGCCTTACCGCGAAAAACCACTCGATCTTTATCGGGCGCATTTCTGGCATGCCGAGTTCAGCCACGACAAACGCACACCGTTCGCGGCTATTTACACCTCGCTAGGTTGCAATTTCGGTTGCGATTTCTGCATGATCAACATTGTCAATCGGTCCGATAACGGCGCCGGCATTGATGCCTCGCACTCCCGCGGCATGCGTTTCTGGTCGCCAGCCTGGGTAATTCGCGAAATGGAGAAACTGGCGACGCTTGGCGTTCGCACACTACGCATCAGCGACGAAATGTTCTTCCTCAATCGTAAGTATTACGAGCCGATACTGCAAAACGTGGTCGATAGAGGTTTCGACTTTAACATGTGGACTTATTCCCGCGTCGATACCGTCAGGCGTGATGCGCTCGATTTATTTAAACGCGCCGGCGTAAATTGGCTGGCGTTGGGCATCGAGGCGGGTAATCAAATGGTGCGCCAAGAAGTTTCCAAGGGGTCGTTCAAGGAAGTCAATATCCGTGACGTGTGCGACACGATTGGCGATGCCGGCATCAGCATTATCAGCAACTATATCTTCGGCTTCCCGGATGATACGCTGGAAACGATGCAGCAAACGCTCGATCTTGCCATCGAGCTCAATACCGAGATGGCCAACATGTATCCTTGTCAGGCCTTGCCGGGCAGTCCTATGTACCATATTGCCAAACGCAACGGCTGGAAACTGCCCGAGACTTACGAAGGCTTTGCCTTCCTGTCGTATGAATGCGAACCGTTGCCGACTAAGTATTTGCGTTCGGAGGATGTGTTGCGTTTCCGTGATCAGGCATGGCAAACCTACTTTTCAAATCCCGCTTATCTCGGGCTTGCCGAGCGCCGTTTTGGTGTGCAGGAGCGCAAGAATATCGAGGACATGGCTAGCATCCGCCTTAAGCGAAAATTGTTGGGAGATTGAGCACTTGATTATCACCAGAACCCCGTTCAGGACTTCGTTTTTTGGGGGGGGCACCGATTACCCGGGTTGGTATCGCGAGCATGGCGGCGCCGTGCTGTCGACCTCCATCGATAAATATTGCTACATCAGTTGCCGTCGCTTGCCGCCGTTTTTCGACCATAAGCACCGCATCGTCTATTCCTTGATCGAAAACGTCAAACATAACGACGAAATTCAACATCCCGCGGTGCGCGCGGTGCTTAACTGGGCAAATGTTGCAGAAGGCCTGGAAATTCATCACGATGGCGACCTGCCTGCTCGTTCCGGCTTGGGTTCCAGTTCGTCGTTTACCGTGGGCTTATTGAACGCCTTGCAAGCCTTGCAAGGGCGAATGACCAACAAGGATGAATTGGCTAGCGATGCGATTCACATCGAACAAAACTTGATTGGTGAGAATGTCGGCTCCCAGGATCAAGTGTCCGCGGCCTTCGGTGGCTTCAACCGGATTGAGTTTCATACCAATGATACCTTCGACGTTGCACCGTTGATTCTGCCGCAACAGCGCCAACAAGAGCTCCGTCAACATTTGATGCTGTGCTTTACCGGCTTCTCGCGTATCGCCTCCGAGGTCGCGAAGTCGAAAATCGACAATTTGAAAAATCGTGAAAAAGAGCTGAAGTTGATGCGGGCAATGGTTGACGAGGCTATTGCATTGTTGCAGGACGGCCGCGAACCCATCGAATCCTTTGGTAAGCTGTTGGATGCCAGTTGGCATTACAAACGTAGCTTGTCCGAACGGGTGTCCACCCCAGAGATCGACGAAATATACAATGCGGCCATGGACGCCGGCGCCATCGGCGGCAAAATTTTGGGAGCGGGTGGTGGTGGTTTCTTATTGTTGTTTGCTAAACCGGAGAAACAGGCCGTGATTCGCGAACGGCTCAACAATTTGATTCACGTGCCGTTCAATTTCGAAGACTCCGGCAGCCGAGTGGTTCTCTACCAACCCAACGGACTTTAATTGTGATGCACCAGTTTTTATGTCTTGGCCTTTATGCCGGGGTGGCCAACGGTTCGCCCCGTTCTAGAACCAACGCCGAAACGGAGGCGCTGCTTTGAATTCCCAACCCCTTGATTTACGCGCCAAGGCCCATTGGGTCTGGAGAGAGACGCTAGCGATCCACCGTCGCGCGCCCGAGACTCGGTTGGCTTCGTCGCTATCAGCCGTTGAAATTTTCGTCGCCTTGTATTACGGAGGCGTCTTGCGTTTCGATGCCTCTCAGCCATTGGCGGCGCATCGTGACCGTTGCGTGATCAGTAAGGGCCACGGTTCAATTTGCATGTATCCGATTTTGGCCGATCTCGGTTTTTTTTCCAAAGATGAATTGTTGCGAGTTTGCCATAGCGGCGGTTTTTTGGGCGGTATTCCCGATCCGGTGATTCCCGGTTATGAGACCGTCAACGGTTCGCTCGGTCATGGTCTGGGCGTAGCCACCGGTATGGCTCTGGGCTTGAAGCGGCTCGACAGTGATCGACAAGTGTTCGTTGTGTCGGGCGACGGCGAATTGCACGAAGGCGCCAATTGGGAGGCAGCGATGTTTGCCTCTCAGCACAGGCTCGACAATCTGAATCTCGTCATCGACGACAACGGTATCAGCATGCTCGGCTATACCGATGACATCGTCAGCCACCATTCGCTAAGCGAGCGCTTAACCGCGTTTGGCTGGGATTGCCGCCGAGTCGATGGTCACGATGTGTTGGCTGTGCAGGCTGGTTTGTTGGAGATGAAGGCGACGACGGCTGGTAAACCGAAAGCACTGATCGCCAAAACCTTGAAAGGTCGCGGTGTGCCGGGTTTGGAGAATGCGCCTTTGTCCCACATTCTTAATCCCAAGCCGGAATTAATTGACAGTCTACTGGAGCAATTGCCATGACGACCAAGCCGCTACCGATGCGCGACGTTCTGCTTGATCGGATTTGGCAAGCGATGGAGCAGGATGCAAAAATATTTTTCGTCAGTGCGGATTTTGGTTCGCCGATACTGGATAAAATACGCGCCGATTTCCCCTCCCGGTTTGTCAACGTCGGCATCGCCGAGCAAAATTTGATCAACGTGTCTGCTGGTCTCGCGCTCGAAGGGTTTACCGTGTTTGCTTACGCGATCGCGCCGTTCATAACCATGCGCTGTTACGAACAGATTCGTGTCAGCTTGGCATTGTTGTCGGAGGTGCGGCCGATTAACGTTAATTTGATCGGTGTCGGCGCCGGGTATAGTTACGTGGTTTCCGGGCCGACGCACCAGTGCTACGAAGACTTGACCCTTATGCGCGCGATGCCGAATTTTCAGGTGTTTTCCCCCGCAGACCATGTAACCGCTGGAGCATTGTTCGAGCGCTGCGTATCGGCTACCGGCCCCAAATATTTGCGCTTTGACGCTCAGGTATTGCCGGTAATCTACGAACAAACGGCACCGGATTTGCGATTGGGTTTTCACGTTCACCGTCGAGGGCGGCGCATATGTTTGCTGGCGACCGGCTACATGTTGCATACCGCGCTGAAGGTGGCGGCTCAGCAAGACCCCGAGCACGATGTCGGTGTCATCGATTTGGTGGACATTGCGCGTTTCGATGAGGATAGCTTAGCTGTCGAACTCGCTGGCTATCAAGGCTTGGTCAGTTTGGAAGAAGGCTTCAGTGGCCGCGGTGGGGTTGATGCCATGCTATTCGATTTTCTGGCTCGACGGAACCTGCCTTTGACGCTGCTCAATCTGGGGGTCAATGGCGGCTACCGTTTTGAACTGGGTACACGGGCCGAATTGCACGAACAAGTCGGCATAGGGCCGGAAGCCGTGCAACGGCGCGTTGCGGCCTTTATTCAATCACTTTCTCATTAACCGGGTATTCGACAACATGAAATTCCCCCTGATGCGCAACAACATTCTGCGCGAAGATCTCGACGCAGTGATCGAACATCTCAAACAAGACGATCCGATTTTGACTCATGGTGCGAACGTGCGCGCGTTCGAGGCCGAGTGGTCGGAGTGGCTGGGCGTGAAATACAGTGTTTTCCTGAATTCCGGTGCTTCGGCTAACCTGCTGACCATGGCGGTGTTGAAAATACGCCACCCCGAAGGCGGCGAAGTCATCGTGCCGCCGCTGGCCTGGGTATCCGATGTCGCATCGGTGTTGCAGAACGGCTTTACCCCGATATTTGCCGACATCAATCCGGCGACGCTGGCGATGGATACGCAACAAATTCTGAGTAAGATTACCGACAAAACTCGCGCCGTATTTCTGACTCACGTCCAAGGTTTCGATGGCCTGACCGACGAACTGGTCGCGGAACTCGAACGCCGCCACATTCCGTTGATCGAAGATGTCTGCGAATCGCACGGCGCCCGCCATAACGGTAAATTGCTGGGTAGTATCGGCTGGATTTCCAATTTTTCCTATTACTACGCCCACCACATGAGCACCATTGAGGGCGGCATGGTTTGCACCAACGACCCCGAGGTCTACCAGCAAGTGCGCATGTTGCGTTCGCACGGCATGGTGCGCGAGGCGACCGACAATGATTTGAAGGCACGCTACATCGACGACAATCCGCAGCTCAACCCGGATTTTATTTTTGCCTATCCGGCCTATAACACCCGTAATACCGAAATCGGCGGCATAATGGGCCGTAGCCAACTCAAACGCCTCGATATGATCGTACAACGGCGTACCGAAAATTTGCTGCGCTTTCTCGATAAAATTGATGCGTCCAAATACCGCACCGATTTCAAACTTGAGGGGTCGAGCAATTACGCTTTTAATCTGATCCTCAAAGAGGCCGACGATAATTTGGTTCAACGAGTGATGAAAAAAATGCGCGAATCCGGCATCGAATTCCGCCGAGGTAGCGCCGGCGGCGGCAACCAGATCCGTCAGCCGTATTTGCGCGGCATCGTGCCGGAAGGCCATCATCTGGAATATCCGAATACCGAACACGTTCATTTTTACGGTTTTTACATCGGCAATTTCCCCGACTTGAACTCTGCCGAAGTCGACGAACTGTGCGCGTTGCTCAACGCGGTTTGACGGCGACATCGTGACCACGGCAATTGTTCTGGCAGGCGGCTTGGGCACTCGTTTGCGTGACGCGGTACCCGATTTGCCGAAACCGATGGCCCCAATTAATGGTCGGCCGTTTCTCGAATTTTTATTCGAGTATTGGCGTACCCAGGGTGTGGAGCGTTTCATTCTATCGGTTGGCTACCGGTGCGATGCCATCATTGATTACTTCGGTGAGAATTATCGTGGTGCGATGATCGAATACGTGCTCGAACAAACTCCTCTGGGTACCGGTGGGGGGGGGCTGTTAGCCGCACGCAACATCTCGGCCGGCGAACGTTTTCTGTTGCTCAACGGCGATACTTTCTTCGCTGTGGATTTGGAGCAGTTAAAGTGTTTCGCACAACGTAACGACGCAGATTGCTGTTTTTCGTTGTTTCGTTCCAACGAAGAAGGCCGCTATATGGCGCTGGAAGTAGCGGACGACGGGCGCATCGAGTCCTTGCAGTCAGGTAAGGGCGGTATCGGCAGTTTGGCCAACGGCGGCGTGTACTGCCTGCGCCGTAGCGCATTGTTGGAAGAACAATTTACGCCAAACGCCAAATGGTCTCTCGAAGACGATATTTTTCCGGCGGCTTTGACGGCCGGTCGGCGTTTAACCGGTATCGAGTTTCCGGGCACTTTCATCGACATTGGCATTCCAGACGATTACGCACGCGCCGCGCAAGTGTTGAACCAGGAGGCGGCGTGGATATAGTTTCGCGCATCAGGATCAATGTTCAAGCCTCGATTGATGCCAAGATCAGTCTATTGGCGGATACCGAGGCTTTAACCGAATTCGGCGCAGCGGTGGAAGCCGTCATTGCCTGTTATCGCAACGGTGGCCGCATTTATATCGCCGGTAACGGCGGCTCGGCGGCCGATGCTCAGCATTTGGCGGCGGAGTTTGTCAGTAAACTGGCGCGGGAACGTGACGCCTTGCCCGCAGAAGCCCTGACTGTCGATAGTTCCATCCTGACCGCAATCGGCAACGACTACGGATTTGAACACGTATTTTCCAGGCAGCTGGCCGGTAAAGCCTGCGGCAACGACGTCTTTTTAGGTATCAGCACGTCGGGCCAGTCGCCGAACATCTTGCAAGCGCTGGCGCAATGCCGCGCTATGTCGATACCCAGCATTGTATTTTGCGGCCGCGATGGCGGCAAGGCGCGCGAACTTGCAATGTATGCAGTAGTCGTTCCGGGAACTGCGACCAGCACTATTCAGGAATTGCACATAGTTCTGGCGCATACGCTGTGCGAGTGCGTCGAAGCGGCAATCTTTGGCGAATGAATTTTTTCGAACCGAAAGGAGAGTTATGAGTTACAACATTTTAGTGACCGGCGGTGCCGGCTATCTGGGTTCTACCATGGTACCCGACTTGCTGGCGGCGGGACATAAAGTTACGGTGCTCGACAACTTCATGTTCAAGCAAAGTAGTTTGAACCACGTCTGCCACCACCCGAATTTCTCGGTCGTAAAGGGTGACATCCGCTTGGAAAAAAATGTCGCACCATTGCTCAAAAATGCCGATATTGTGATTCCGTTGGCTGCGCTGGTGGGGGCGCCACTGTGCAATCTGGATCCAATCGGCGCAACCACTACCAACCACGACGCGATCACGCTGATGCTGAAGTTGTTGGCCAAGGATCAAATCGTGTTGATGCCGACCACGAACAGCGCTTACGGCACCGGCGATGAAAACAACTTTTGTACCGAGGAGTCGCCGCTGCGTCCGATTTCGCAATATGCAATCGAAAAGGTCAAAATCGAACAGGAATTGATGCAGCGCGAAAACGCAATCAGCTTCCGTTTGGCGACCGTATTTGGCATGTCGCCAAGGATGCGCGTTGATTTGCTGGTTAACGACTTTACCT
The DNA here is from genome assembly GCF_002834115.1 of Methylomonas sp. Kb3. Classification (NCBI taxonomy): domain Bacteria; kingdom Pseudomonadati; phylum Pseudomonadota; class Gammaproteobacteria; order Methylococcales; family Methylococcaceae; genus Methylomonas; species Methylomonas sp. Kb3. The sequence goes on from NZ_PIZT01000007.1 coordinate 81,204, forward strand.
ATCGCGCTGTCAACGACCGTTTTGTCGTGCTGTTCGAAGGTTATTTCAAACGCAATTACGTACATGTGCGTGACGTTTCAAGGGCTTTCCAGCATGCGATTGCCAATTATGACGCGATGAAGGGCCAGATTTACAATGTGGGGCTCTCCGAAGCCAATGTGTCTAAAAAGGAATTGTGCGAAACAATCAAAAAACAGATACCCGACTTCGTGTTTATCGACGCACCGGTCGGTAAAGATCCCGATCAGCGCAACTACATCGTCTCCAATGCAAAAATTGAGGCAACCGGCTATAAAACTTCTGTCAGCCTTGATGCTGGTATTGCTGAATTGATCAAAGGTTTCACGATGATCAAGAACTCGATGTACGGCAACGTTTGATCTAACACCAAACTAAACATCAGCGCCGGCATGCAACACGAAAATAACGTAAAGGACGAAAACTTTCGGATCGAACTTTTGGGGCGGCAAGAGGTATTCGAAAATGCGTTATTTCGGGTTTATGCCGATCACGTCGTTGATTCTCACGGCAACGAAGTGCCGCGCTATCTGAGCGTCGTACCTCGCTGCTTAGTCGAGGGCTCTGTCGCTGGTGTTGCTGTACTTCCGGTTGCAAGGCACTGTATTGGCTTGATCCGAGTGTTAAGACATCCCTTGCAGCGCTGGTCTTGGGAAGTGGTCAAGGGGCATGGGGAGCCCGGCGAAAGCCCCGCCGCCTCAGCGGAACGCGAGCTGATGGAAGAGACGGGGTTGGCTCTATTCGACGGTGGTTTGAGGGATATGGGAGCGTTGTCGCCGGAAGCAGGCGTTATCCAGGCTCGCTCTCGGCTGTTTGCCGCTTCGGTCGATGCCGGTGCAACCGCCAAGGTCGAACCGGAGTTCGGCCACGGCGAGCTTCAATTTTTCGACCGATCCAAGGTATTACAAATGATTGCCGAGGGTGAAATCGAAGACGCCAGTTCGTTGGTGCTGGTTTACAAATGGTTGATGACGCATGATTTCAATGTTTGAAGACATTTTTGATTTGTTGCTCCGCTACGGCTTTTTAAATGTGCTATCAGCTAGATTGAGTTCAATTCGCCGCCCAAACTAATTTGCCCGGTAATCTAATCTCCGCCTTGATTCCATGTTGGATATTGTCAGTAATATTATGAAGTATCGTTCACTAATTGGCGCACTTGCCTTGCGTGATTTGCAAAGCAGATACGTTGGGACTATGGGTGGGGCATTATGGTCTATCATCCAGCCAGCCTCTACGGTGGCGGTGTTTTATTTTGTGTTCTCGGTAGGTTTTAAAGCGGCCGCGCCCGCCGGTTCGCCTTTCATTATGTGGTTTATCACCGGACTGATGGTTTGGTTTTATTTCAATGAAACTTTGATCACCATTACCGGATCGGTGACCGGTAACGCTCATCTGATTAAGAAAACCGTTTTTCCGACCGAAATACTCCCCTTCGTATTCATCACGGCAGGTATTGTGCCGCATATGATCTTCATGATCTTTGTGATAGGAATGCAAGTTTGGTATGACATTGCATTTTCGCCGGTGCGTTTGTTGGTGGTCTATTTCATGCTGTGCAACGCCACATTGCTACTCGGTCTGGGTTGGTTGTTTTCCGCGCTACAAGTGTTTTACCGGGACATAGCGCAAGCCCTATCCGTGATATTGAATGTTCTGTTTTGGTTAACGCCGATTGTGTGGTCAATGGAACTGTTGCCGGAAAATTATCGCCATCTATTATCTTATAATCCAATTTACTATATTGTTGAAGGGTATCGTGGCTTACTTATATTTCCGGAGCCGAAATTACCAAATTTAGCTGATACTGCTTTTTTTTGGATTGTGACAATTTCGATTCTATTTTGCGGTGCTTATATTTTTCGGCGGCTTAAGCCTGAGTTTGCCGATATGCTTTGAATATAATGGAGCATAATGTGATTAATAAGCGTTATTTAACTGAAATGGAGGGGGCTTAATGGAGTCGTTGCCCGCAATATCAGTTTGCAACGTTAGTAAGAAATTCAGATTGTTTTCTTCTCCGAAGCAACGGTTAATTGAGGCTATTCATCCATTCCGTAAGCAGTACCACAAAGAATTTTGGGCGCTGAGGAATATTAGTTTCGATGTGCATCGCGGGGAAATCTTCGGTATTTTGGGGCGTAACGGTTCAGGCAAGTCGACGTTATTGCAAATCATCTGCGCAGTGATGCAGGCTACCGGAGGAGAGGTTAAGTCGAGCGGCAGAATTTCCGCATTACTGGAGTTGGGAGCTGGTTTCAATCCCGAATTCACCGGGCGTGAAAATGTCATTTTAAATGGTGCCATTCAAGGTTTTTCGAAACAGGAAATGCAAGAGCGTATCGACGATATCGAAGCATTTGCCGACATCGGCGAATTCTTTGATCAGCCGGTTAAGCTTTATTCTTCTGGAATGTTTGTCCGGGTTGCATTTGCGGCCGCGATTCATATAGACCCCGAAATCCTTGTCGTCGACGAGGCGCTGAGCGTTGGTGATTCCAAATTCCAACACCGTTGTTTCCAACGCATCCGAAACTTCATGGAGCAAGGCAAGACTATTTTGGTTGTCTCGCACAGTACGGACACCCTGTTAAGGATTTGCAACCGTGGCGTCGTTTTGGATCGGGGAGAGTTGGTACACATCGGCCCGATCGCTGGTGCTGTCAATCACTACCAAAAGTTGTTGTTCGGAGAGGCTCAAAACATATCGAAGAACAACGGTAAACGAAAGAAGGAAATGGTCAAGGGAATGTCGGAGATGCCCAAAAAGGAAAGGGCGGACAAAACCGATAAAATCCCTTTAAAACCTACCTATAACCGCCACGAAACCCGAATGGGCTCGGGTAAGGCCCGGATTGTCGATTTCGATCTGGTGGTCGATGGTGAATTGAATCCTCCCGAGATTGCCTCGCATGCCAATTGCGAGTTGATTGTCAAATTAGTCGGCAACGAGTTCGTGCAACTCTCGGTTGGTTTTGCCATCGTCTCGCTAGAAGGCACTTATGTTTTTGGCACTAACCTGGCAATGATGGGACATCCTCCCGCTCAAATCGAAGCTGACGGCTATGTGGTGTTAAGATTCCATTGGCAAGCGCATCTTACCGGGGGCGAATATTTTCTCAATCTCGGTTGTAACGAATTTGTCGATGGGCAAGATAGTTTTGTCGATGTGCGACGCTCGGTGGCACGATTGAAATTTTCGGATACACCGCAGTCGGTCGGTTTTGTTGACCTTCAGGTCGTACCTGAATTAGTGGCTGTAGAGATTCCGGATGAGCAGGTAGTTTAATGATAGCTCCACGACCGTTGGTGGTAGGTTATCCCCGTAGCGGTTTCTCTTTACTCATCAGCGTGATTGCTGAACTTGTCGGTCCGGCACGGGATAGACGTACGCTTAGCATCAAAGCGCTGTGCGACACTGCCGGATTCCAGATTTCCCGGCGAATAGAAGATGTGTTCATGCGCCGCGGTCTGTCGCACGATCTCATTTACAATTACAACTTTCGACAATTGGCCGGAGGACCTAAATGGTTGGCCGGTTCCGAGTTTCGCGATGCTCGATTTCGAAAATATATCGGCCTGCGTGGTGGCGGGGATTTCACATTAATTACTTCTCATCCCCGAGAGATTCTCAATTATTACGAGGTTGTCCATTCGCATGTTGGGCCGGCGGCTTGGTTGAGCGCGCTTGATGTCCCGAAGGGCTTGCGTTTTGCATCAATGCGTCATCCCGCGGGAACGCTAACATCTGCCTGTTTTTCGATCAATGCGCTGGCCAGTGAATATATCCAACGTTTTGTTCCCTGTCAGGAGGATAACGACTTTCTAAGACAACGCCTTGCTCTTTACAAGCTTAGCGATCTTAACTTTTTCGAAGCGCTACTGCCGCCTTTTAAGGCTTACCTTGAAGAATTCACTCAGCAAGATCACCACTACTATTTGATGCGCTGGGAAGACTTGATTGATAGTCCGGTCAAGACCATTCTCGGTATTGCGGATGAATTGGGTTGCGGCACAAGCGTACCTCAGGCGCAAGCCTTATGGGCAAAACTCGACCACGTGAATCTAACCGGCGCCCACAAGCACAATCTACGTCGGGGGCATGGCATCGTTGAGGGCTGGAAGGACTGGATAACCAATACCCATCTCGATATTTTGCGCGACCACGGGATCGAAACGTATGCGGTTCGCTACGGTTACGGCCCCATGTCGCCTTTAGACGAAAGTGCGTATACGCCATTTCAGCAAATGCTCGAAGACTATATTCGACGGGGCGAGGTATTTCGTGATTACGGTGACGAAGATTTGTTTGGATTTGCTTTCAACAAGTCCAACATCGATTTTTCTCGTTTTGGTTTTCGCCAATATCCTTGGCGAACCCATACGGCCATTGAGCGGTCCTCGTGCCGCGACGAAAGCTTGGTCATGGAAGTGTCGGATGTGGCGGAGGAGGCGTGCGGCATTTTCAATGAAGCAGCCTCAATCTGGATCGACGCGGTGCATAATGACGATTTAGATTCGGCCATGATAGATTCGATAACGCCAGTCGTATCAAGACTTTACGATAATGATGCGGAGCTGGCCTCGTTTGTATCCGCTATGACCGCTGCGGTCAATGCTGGCCAGTGCTCCTACGCCGGTAAGAAGGAGAAATACTCTGAGCCTCTGTTGCTGGATAGCGTGGGAACGACAAATATCGTACTTTTTCAAGGCAAGTATTATGCGGTTCCACAGGCGTTGGGGCCTGTCGATTTTAGCCTGCCGAACCTCTCCGGCATTGCTTTTACGGGAATTGCAGATTCTTTTTCCGAACTCATTTTGATGGTGAATAAATGAAAGGAAACAGCAGCGAACTTAGATTTCTCGAGCCGACTGCGCGAGCCTTTGCAGAAGCCTTGCGCGACAATCCGCCATTAAACGGGCCTGTTTATCTTGTGGGTCACGGCGAGCTTGCGGATACCATCGTGCGGGATGCTGCTAACGAAGGCGTATCGGTTATTGCGCACGCGGATATTCCGCCAATGGAAGTTCTAAAACAAGCTCGCGTGTTGTTGTTTACGGAAACTCGCGGCGAGCAACTTGGGGATCTGTTGTTGGCATGTTTGGATCTGCAACAGGTACGGATTTTTGCGCCGAAAAGTGATTGGCACATGAGTCGCAAACCCTTGTTTATAGTTTCTATCCCCAAGGCCGGAACGCATTTGGCCTACGAGTTTGCTCGAGCGTTGGGATATGCCGCTGGTATTCAAATACCTGATTTTCCCAAGCCAGGCACTTGGTATTGTATCGAATACAGTAACTCACATACGGTTGCTCGCGATTTCTTTATCGACTCGGTGCGCCGAGCGCCATTTGGCAATCGGCACCATCCGGTTACTCAATCCCCTGTGCTCTTTGTTTACCGGCACCCGTTGGATATTCTGGTCTCTGAGGCGCATTACTACCATCGCGAAGGTAAAACGGTTTTCGCAGGCTATTTTTCCGGTGAGGATTTTGAACATCGGGTGCGCCAATTGGTAGACGACGAATGGTTGTTGGGTTCCTTACGGCAGCGTGTGGGAGGTTTTTTGCCATGGCTGAATTTTCCGAATGTCATCCCGGTCGCTTTCGAGGAACTGGTGGGGGGAGCCGGCGGCGGTTCGGCGCGCGCTCAACTTAAATCGATTTGGGCCATACAGTTAAAACTTCAGGCGGACGGTATTACCAAAGACATTGCTGCTCAGGTCTTCAATCAGAATTCGGCGACCTTTCGTGAAGGTCGTATAGGTGGCTATCTTTCGCAATTGCCTTCAAATCTGATCGACGAATTGGCTGATCGATGCGCTGATGTTCTTTCCGGCTTCGGCTACACGGTAAGGGGTGATTCGTTGATTCCTAGCCGGGTGGCTGAATTTCAGTCGCGTCCGTTGCGGTATTCGTCCAAAGACTTCAACGAGATGCCTTTGACCGTGGAACAAGACTTCATGGGCTGCAATCTTGTCCGCTATGCCCGCCGTTTTTATGCCGTCCCCCTTTCGGCGGGTGTTATTGCTCTGGATGAATGCGCGCCCCAGCAGCTTGCGCGCTTGCCTTCGGCAACGACGCTTGCCGAATTAAAGTCCGTATTGTTGATTGGCCGTAAGGCTTATGATCGGCAATTGGCGCAGCTTAACCATACGGGGCTTGAGTTGCATTCCAACACGGCGCACAACGTTTCCCTGGCCTACTGGATGGAATCCGAAGAGCCTTGTCTCTTTGATGCTTACAAAGGCTTCAATTTGGTGGCCTGGAAGGGACGTTATTTCGCTTTGCGTCAGTCTGTTGGCACGATCAATTTAGCGCAAAATTTACAGACCTTGCTGACCCTTTACACGCCGGACGCTATTCTAATGGCAAGGGATGTCGACACTCTGATGGATGATATAGATGGTATCTCGACGGCGGTTCGCCTGACGAATAATGTCAACGGAAATATCGCCGGTTTGCAAGCTCAGCTCGACGACTGTGCGCGTTCAATCCAAACGCAATCGGAACAGTTACAGTTGCAGAATGTTTATGATATGGCCCGTTTATACGGGGAAAAAATCGAAGGTTCTCTACAGGCTTTGAGTCTGCAGATTGAAGACTCCGTGGTCAAAGGTTTGCAACATACGCTAACTAGCATCATTCAACAGCATGTTTATGATATGTCCCGTTTATACGGAGAAAAAATCGAAGGTTCTCTACAGGGATTGAGCCTGCAAATTGAGGACTCCGTGGTCAAAAGTTTGCAGAATACGTTAACTAGCATTATTCAACAGCACGCAGGCTTGCAAGGTGAACTACACAAACAAGAAGAACGAATTATGGACTTGAATAATAAGCTCAACATTCGTAATGCGAGTTTCCTATCGCGTCTGTTTCGGAGAAAACCTTGATGAGCGAACAGATACTGAATGTCGCAATTCCCTGGAGCCTGACACACTATATTCCGCTGAATGGCTTTCATCCCCTCTACCGGGCGTTGTTCGAAGAGAAGCCCGACTGGTTGAATATCGCGGCATGGGATAACATCGAGTTATCGCAATCTTTGCGCGGCGACGAGGCGTTCAGAGAATCCTTACTCGCCGAAGTTGCGAAAGAGGCTGTCAAGTTGGAAAACGTTTCCTTATCGCCTATCGAGAAGGATTACTTTGCGCACTATTGGTCCGCCAATCAGGCATTAACCCGATTATTGCCCGGTGAGATTGAAGTTCATCACACTGCACCGTTTCCGAGTCTGTGTCGCCCTTTTGTATTTCACTGCGAATCGTTCGCGCCGGTTTTTTTTCCATTCGCGCATCAAGGAACCGGTAGCATGGAATCGCAAGAACAGGTACGAGCGCATTACAAGCGAATATTTGAAAATCCGCTGTGTCTTGGAGTTTTTTCCCATTTACCTGAGACGATCACGGATTTGAGCCGTTTTTTTGCGTCGCCTATCATCGATGCCAAGCTTCATTTGTCGCGCATTGGTTTAATGGAGGGGGCGGAAGAAAATAATCAATTATCCAAAGGCCCTCTATCGTCAACCAGATTCCTGTTTGTCAATTCGGCCAATCAGAATCCCGCAAATTTTTTCTTGCGCGGCGGGCATATTGTCTTGCGTTTTTGGCAAGCCTTTTGTCGCGATCCGGAGAATAAGCGATTGTTTATGCGTTGCGGACGCCCCTCGGATGCGATGTTGCGACAATATGGTGTTGATTTAGATTGGTTGGGCTGTCACGAAGGTCATAGCATTATATGGATTGAGGATTATCTGACAGCGCATGAACTGGAGAAACTAATGTGCGCCGCGCATTTTCTGCTGCTTCCGAGCGCTTCCTTGCATTCGGTTTCGATCATGCAGGCTATGGGGGCGGGCGCTGTGCCGGTTGTCTCCGATACCATTGGGACCAGCCGCTATGTCGTGGATGGGAAGGATGGAATAGTTTTATCTGGGGTATTTGACAATAATTGGCGACGGGATCCTGAATGCGGAGTAATGATTGATCAATATGCTCGAAATCCAGATTTGGAAGACGCCCTTGTTGAACAACTCTTAAGGCGCATAACAGAACTGTTCCAAAATCCAAAAAAATACGCAGAATTGTCTGCCAACGTGTGCAGAAAAGCTCGTATGGAGTTTTCAGGGCGCCTATTCAGCGAAGCCTTTTGGTCTGACGTATATGGTTTATATCAGGATTTTCTTAAAGATAATCTTGTGTCGAATGGGGCAACAGATTTATCGCCAGCGAAGCATCATCTTTTAATTGACGACAACGATTGGGGCAGGGTTTTCACGAGTCCGCCGCAACCGGTAGCGAGATTGCATACCGGTCAAGGATGCGTCACCGAAATGGGAGGGTGTTTTATTGCCTCTCCTGGCGATCAAGCGGTGGGGTTGCATGACTGGTCTCCAATCACTGAGTATGTCGAGCAGTCATTGCCCATCCCTCTAGCGTTTTCAACGGAAATAAAAGGGCTAGGCGGATGTTATCTCAGAGTCCCAGTTACGGAGGCCGAGCGCCGCAATACAAAACGGTTTATTGAAGTCGTAGCCAACAAATTAATGCCGTTTCCCCTTGTTTACGCGCTCTCATCCAAATTTCTTAAGTTGTTAAGGCGTTTATATCGAGCATGGAGGCAATTCTTTGGCGAAATAGTTACGGAGCAAAAAATAGCCCAGCCGGAAGCCAATATTGAACTTGTTGCACAAGATATGAATGGGCTGAATATTATACGTTGCAATCATCAGTTTTATGCCATCTCCAAGAATGGAGGAGAATTCAACAAGCAGCGCGCAGATGCTGGAGATTACGAAGTTTGCATTAAAGGAACAAGTCTTAAGGACATTCTGCGTAAAGTTGAAGAGTTATCGACTGTATCGCAAGAAAGCATTGAGTTGGTTGAAGAAGGGGTTTGCGGCTTCAATTTGATCCGTGTTGGAAATTCTTTTTTTGCAATCATGCAAGCCGAAGGGGCATTTGATATGAATCGTGTAAATACAAACGGCTATAGCCAGCTCTATACCGGCGACTCGCTTGAGGATGTAAGAATGGCTGTAGAGCGCAGTTTGTCATGACCGGGCATTCCAAGAGTCGGTCGATTCACCTTTGGTTATATAACCATCCTTTACAAGGCGTAACTGATCAGATCGAGTTCTTTTTTCTGATAATGCAGCAACATGGTTATTCCGTGACTATGGGGCGCACCCCAAAGGATAGTGCGCTAAATGTAGTCATCGAGAATTTTTCGGAAATGACCAGCAGGACACTCATTGATTATTGCGAACGCACTGGCAAGCGAGTGGCGGTTATTATGACCGAGCACCTTGATCTGGTTGGAAACGAATTGTTTATCCATGGCGACCGATTATGGAGCAATAATGACTACATGCATCCTGCAACTCAGGTGGCGAGAATCAAGAATCTCATGGATTGCGTACCTTATTTTCGGGCTATTTTTGTGTTGGGGGACCTGCCTGAGTTAGTAGGGTCTGAGAGAATGTTTCCCGGTCTTACAGTCAGAACGCTTCCGTTTCCCGAATTAGTGCGTGTTGATTTGACGGGTCAAAACCCGACGCATGAAGTCGTTTTTTCCGGCGCACTTACTGCGTTTCGGGATCAAACGCTACGGGCGATTGCCGAACGTTTTGTGTTAGCGCAAACCTCGAACTTTTTACCGAGAAAGGGGCGTGACCGACTTAATGAATCCGCGCGCATCGTGTTGAATATTCCCCAGCGACCCAATTGGCGTTGGCTTTCACTGATGCGTATCATTGCCGCGTTGCGTTGCGGCCGAGCAACGGTTTCGATTGGAACGCAAGACCGATCCTGCATTGCTGAATGCTGTATTCAATTGCATGAAACTGGCTGGGAAGATGAATTAAGGCGGGTGGTGAATAATTGGCCCCAGGCCTATCAAGATTGTTTGACGCAATATGAAGGCATGCGGCAATCTTTTCTCGCGAAGCATCGGTTTCCACATGATTTGATAGAGTATTGGAGTTTATTGGAGCGCTTGGACACCTGATTAATAGGCATGAACTATTTATACAAAAGATAAATATTGATGGATTATAAGATGGCGTATCAGCTTCCTAAAAAATGATATTTTTCTTGCCGGCAGAGGTTTCAAGAGAGTTCTGAAACAACTAAAGTCTCGTGGCGCTATTTATTCCGTTAAGGAACCTCTGATTAATTGCACACCAGGGATATAATTTGGCATTCACCTGGTTTTCGCGGCGACGCGCATGGACCCTTACCGACAACTCAGTTTTGCCGATGCCGAATACGCTAACAAAGGCAAAGTCACCCGGCACGAGAAGTTTCTCGGTTAGCTCGAAGCTTTATTGCCGTGGGCCGTCATGCTAGCGAAGATCGAACCGCATTACGCTTCAGGTAAAGGACGTGGGCGCAAACCGTTTCCGTTGAATACCATGTTGCATGTTCACGTCGCACAGATTCTCTATAACTACTCCGATCCGGCATACCCATGGGGAACAAGTGGAAGAGGCGCTGTATGAGATTGAATCGCTGCGGCGTTTTTGCGGTATCCGTCTGGAAGCCGTGCTGGATGAAAGCATGATTTTGCAGTTCCGGCACCGACCTCGACTAGAAATCAGGACAAAGCGCACGATCCAGAAATGCATGCCTGCAAGAAAGGCATTCAATGGTTAAATTCCACATTGTTGTCGATAGCGAAACCGGCTTGGTGCATACCTTCAAAGTCACCTCGGGCAACGTCAGCGACATCGCGGAAGCAGCCTCGTTGTTGCACGGCGAGGAACAGTTTGTCCACGGCGATGCGGGTTATCAGGCCCGTTGGCCTTTCTGGTAGCGATTGCCAATGTCCGCGTGGGGATGCCTACTAACGTCGTAGCCTGATTGCGTCAATTGCCAAATAAGGCGCATTGCTAGCACAAATCGGACTGTTTTAGATTAATCATCAGTCAGTTTTTGAGTTTTGACCGGCTATTAAAACTGATGTATTTCAAAACAGCTATTATTCAGAGGTTCCATAACGAAAATGCAGAAGTGTGGAGCGTTAAAAAATTAAAACGCCAACATTGGTTCGGTATTTAAAGTTAGAAATTATTTCTAATTGCGGCAATGTTGGTTTTTTGACTTTGCGAGGGCTTAAATTTGAATAGTTCGCTTTTGCACACTGCGGGCGCGCAAAATAGTACTTATTACAAAGAAATTGATGGTATCCGTGCCATCGCAGTCATATTAGTTGTTTTATTTCATCTTGATATCGCTGGCTTTAAGGGCGGTTTTGTCGGTGTTGATATATTTTTTGTAATAAGTGGCTACCTAATAACCGGATTGTTGTTGGATGAGTTGTATCAGTCCCGTGTAAAAAATATTGACTATGGGTTGTTTTTGATTAGACGAACTAAACGCATATTTCCGGCGTTGGCGTTTACTCTTTTTTTATCATTTTTTATAGCGGAGATATCGTTTAGACCGGACGATTTTGAACATCTTGGCGGTTCTATTTTTTATGCTTTGGTCGGATTGTCAAATATATTATTTTGGAGTCAATCTGGCTATTTCGACAAAGCGGCTTATCTAAAGCCCGCGTTGCATACTTGGTCTCTTAGCGTCGAGCTACAGTTTTACTTGATTTGGCCGATAATTGTTTTATTTTTGTTTCGCAGAGTCCCAAGAGCGCATTTAACTCAAGCATTTTTTTTGATTTCCGCTTTCAGTGTTTTGTTAAATATCGCTTATGTCAATAATCTTTTTGAAATTCAAAATAAACTCGGATTATATTTGTCCGTATCGTTTTCCAACGTTGAATCCTCGGCATTTTTTCTTATGCCATTTCGTATATTTGAATTTTCACTAGGAGCTGCTTTATTAGGTGTTGAATACAGTCAAAATCGTTCTGATTGGGTAAAAGAGGCTGCTGTATTTATTGGATTTTTAATAATTATGTATGCGGTTACGCAGCATAAAGATGAGCATGCTTATACTTGCACTTTTGCGCTACTCCCGTGTTTTGGAACCGCATTAATAATATATGGCGCAAAAACATCTAGACTTTTCGGTGCGCTTTTGAGGCATCCGTTAGTTTCTGGCTTGGGTCTAATCAGTTATTCAGTATACCTTATTCACTGGCCGACAATTGTATTTTATAAATATATAAAACCGGAGTCATGGAGCTTTCTTGATAAGATCGCTGTATTGATTTTATCGATAGCTATCGCCGCTTTACTATACAAATTTATTGAAACGCCTTTTAGAAGGATCGATTTTCAAAGCACTTCCTCCGGGCGACGTAAATTCTGGTCTGCTGTTTCATTGTCTTTAGTAATTGTTGGAGCTCCAGCATTGCATGTTTACTCTCATGATGGTTGGCGATGGCGTTTCCCTAAAAATGTCTCGTACTTATTATCAGGAACAAAAGATTCGTTAAGTACCTTGAAACCTCGGGCGCCAGGTTGCTCGTTCACAAATTTTAAAAACTTTGATCAAGCAGAATGTATTAGGCCTGTTAATGGTAAGATCAATATATTGCTGATGGGAGATTCTGTAGCAAGTTATAGTTGGATGGGGTTGAATGAGAATTTGCCTAGAGAGCGATTTAATCTTCTTCAAGCAACACCGTCAAATTGTAGGCCTGGTGTTAATTGGGGGATGGATTACTGCCTTCAATCTAATCAATTTATGTTTGACTTTATTGAAAAAAACGCTATCGATTTGACGATATTTGCGTCGCTTGGCCCGGATTATAATAATTTCCGGGAAACTATTAGATACATGAAGGCAATTGGTAAGCCAGTTTTAGTAGTTGGGCAGCCATTTATATTTAAAGAGAAGCTAATTGATATAGTTGCTCGAGAGGCAAATGAGAAGTCCACCGAGTATGAGATTCAGTCTATTGCGCGAGACGGATTACTTTCTAATACTGTCGATTTGCGCCGGGCAATTCAAAAAATTGCAAATGAAGAAAATGTTGACTACTTCGATATTCAAGAACAGTTATGTGATGTCGTCGATGATTTATCTACTTGCAGCTTTATTATCGGAAATAGCTTGATTACAGCTGACAATAATCATTTAACGCCAGCTGCGTCAACTAAAATCTTTAAAAAGCTTGGAGGGATCATTCGTGCAAAATACCAAAATTTGAATGTGTTTTGAGTTTGACTGTAATAGAACACTCATATGGTAATGAATTGAGTATGAATTCATTTAAGCCGCTAGTTTTAGGCGCTCCGCGTAGCGGTTTTGCCTTGCTTGCTAGTGTCATTATTCATTTCTGCCGCTACTTGATTGCTATGCCTGCTAGCGCCAAAGAAGCGGGTGTGGACTTGGGTTATCCGGGCGTCGAGGTACCCGGGGTCACGATTTACAAAGCCCGGCAAAAACGCGGCGTGGATACCCGACGACTCAAACGTGCCCTGAAACGCCGCAACGCCATCGAACCGATCATCGGCCACCTACAGAACGACGGACTATTGGGGCGCAACTACCTGAAAGGCGAAATGGGCGATGCGTTGCATGCCATCCTGTGCGGTGCAGGCCACAACATCCGTTTGATCCTCAGGCGGTTGAGGATTTTTTGGCGTCATTTTGGGCAGTCGCTGTTTCGGCTATGGGGCGCATTTTCATCAGAGCAATTTTTATCGTTCGTGTGAGGACGGCCCTCCGTGAAAAATTTTGGCTTTTTCAAGGAGGGCTATTTAATTCGTAACATTGATTCACTGTATATTAATCAATGGCTTACGCATCGATTTTTCTTGATAAACTGCATTAATCAGAGGTTTCCTAGAGTGGCTATTAATATACCGGTTAGTTATTGCTGGGCTTTTATGATGTAAGTCGATATTATATTGAGTTATAGATTTAAAAATAATTTGACGGCGTGTTCTTGCTGGATTTTTATTAAAGGCTAAGAAAAGAATAGAGCATCAAGCTGCATTTATAATGCGGCTGTTTATTTGAAAAATAAAATGGATAATTCGAAATTAAAATTTATAACAACGCTTTTTATTCCTGTAAAAAATGAAATAGATGCATTGAAAGTTATAATGCCGCGGATAGACAAAAGTTGGTGCGACGAGATATTGATTCTTGATGGTAGTTCTGATGATGGCTCAAAAGAATACCTTGTTTCTAAAGGATATAATGTGGTTCACCAAAAATCAAAAGGAGTTAAAGCGGCTTTTTGGGAAGCGTTTGAATTGGCTAGAGGTGATGTCATTATTCCGTTTTCGCCGGACGGTAACTCGATTCCAGAAGATATTCCAAGGCTGATTGAAAAGATAAACGCCGGTTATGATATAGTTGTAGCATCGAGATACAAAGGTGATGCAATTTCGGAAGATGATGATTTCGTATCGGGAATTGCTAATAAGTTTTTTACCAGTCTTATTAATATACTTTTCTCAACAAAATACACAGATGGGCTCGTGATGTACAAAGCATTCAAAAAGGCTCATCTATATACATTGGAAATAGATAAATTCAAGAGTGATTTTTCGGAAATAATGTTATTAACCCGTGGTGCTAGGTACGGTTTGAAGATAACGGAAATTTCTTCTTCTGAGCCCCCTAGAATAGGCGTGCAAGGAAGTCGAGCCCATCCCGGGGTGCTAGGAAAATATAAGAGCGCTCTTGTTTTATTAAAATCCATATTGCGAGATGCATTGTTTTATCATCCTAGTCTGAATAGATAACAAAACATACCGTAAAGAAACAGGTTGTATTATTCTAAGGAGCTTCTGATTAATTCAGTTTTTCAAGAAAAATCAATGTGCAAGCCATTAGATTTAATTGGCGCAGAAATTCATGTTAACGAATTAATCAGAGGTTCCCTAATGCAACAGGCTAACGAGTAAAATTCATCCGGTTTTGCATTGGCTGCTCTTTAGTTCATCCATGATTTGAGTGTCGTATTCAATTTTCTTGTTTCTGGCGTACTTTTTTATATTGCCTATCAGGGAAATCAAATAATAAACAGGAAAAAGTTTGACGATCATCGCTTCGGTTGTCGTCATGCCGCGGGATTGGGGTGTTGATCAGTATCGATTCGTGGCATTTGGGTGAGGCGTTGAGCAATGTGATAGCGTTGTTCGCCAGTTTATCGGCCATTTTTACCAATGTTTAAACGCCGTATCGGCCAGTGCCGCTAGTAGTTAAAATCTATGAGAAAATCCACTTATAAACGATCAGGCTACGTGCTTGAAAACTCGCGCCAAGAAGAGAATGCAGAAAAACCAACTGAACGCGGATTTGGAATAACTTTTTCTATCGTATTTTTAATGATAGCCTTTGTAAGGCTATATCGAGTCCGTGACTTTTATGATTATTGGTGGCTGACGGGGCTATCCCTTGCCGCCATTTTTCTGTTCCTGGC
The DNA here is from genome assembly GCF_002834115.1 of Methylomonas sp. Kb3. Taxonomy (NCBI): domain Bacteria; kingdom Pseudomonadati; phylum Pseudomonadota; class Gammaproteobacteria; order Methylococcales; family Methylococcaceae; genus Methylomonas; species Methylomonas sp. Kb3. The sequence goes on from NZ_PIZT01000007.1 coordinate 96,570, forward strand.
TTATTTTTGGATGGCGCCACTACGTCCTCTTAATAATCTTTGGTACCGTCTGGGTCTCATTTTATCTTATTTAATTAATCCCGTCATAATGGGAGCCGTTTTCTTATTGACTATTCTGCCTGTTGGGCTATTAATGCGCCTCCTCAAAAGAGATTTACTCAAGCTGAGATTTGATCGCAAAGCGCCAACATATTGGCAAAATCGACCGCTTATTGTGGTTAAACAACAAAATATGAACAATCAATTCTAATGTGGAATTAGTAATGCTGAATATCTTACGAGAACTTTGGGTCTTCCTCTCCATGCGAAAGAAATATTGGCTATTACCGATCATATTCGTACTAGCCTTGGTCGGCGGTCTGGTCGTTTTAAGCCAAGGCTCCGCGATCGCGCCATTTATCTACGCCATATTTTGAAGTTTGCCGAAGAAAGCGTGAATATATTAGGTATCTCGGCGTTTTATCACGATAGCGCGGCCTGTGTGATTGTAGACGGTCAGATAATCGCCGCGGCGCAAGAAGAGCGGTTTACCCGCAAAAAACATGATGCAGCTTTTCCTAAAAATGCAATTGAATATTGCCTGAACGCGGCCGGTAAAAATCTGGATCAAATTGAGTATGTTGTATTTTACGACAAGCCTTTTTTAAAATTCGAACGACTTCTTGAAACCTATATTGCTTTTGCTCCACGTGGTTTTCAATCATTTTTAACGGCAATGCCGATTTGGCTCAAAGAAAAGCTGTTTCAAAAGCTATTACTGCGGGATGAGTTGAAAAACCTGGGTGCGGATTCGAATATAGAAAGTCGTTTGCTATTCGCCGAACATCACCAAAGCCACGCCGCCTCCGCTTTTTTTGCCTCACCATACGAGGAAGCCGTTGTATTAACTATGGATGGCGTCGGCGAATGGACAACGACTTCAGTAGCAATCGGATGCGGCAACCGTTTAGAGGCAGTGAAGGAAATTCATTTCCCTCATTCGATTGGCCTTTTATATTCGGCATTTACCTATTATCTTGGCTTTAAAGTCAACTCTGGCGAATACAAGGTAATGGGACTGGCGCCCTACGGCGAAACAAAATATGTCGACGTTATCCTGAGTAAACTCCTTGATCTAAAAGCCGACGGGAGTTTTCGGCTGGATATGCAATATTTTGATTATTGCACTGGCCTCAAGATGACCAACAAAAAGTTCGACGCGCTTTTTGGCGATCCGCCGCGAAAGCCCGAGCAGCCTTTGACCCAGAAGCACATGGATATTGCCGCATCTATTCAATGGGTTACGGAAGAAATAGTGCTTCGCTTGACGCGAGCCCTATTCAATGAAACCGGCCGTAAAAATCTTTGCCTTGCCGGCGGCGTCGCACTTAATTGTGTGGCTAACGGCAGAATCTTGCGCGATGGTAAATTCGAAAACATTTGGATTCAACCGGCCGCGGGTGACGCCGGAGGTGCGGTTGGCGCCGCGTTGGCTGCTTATTACACGCATTGCGACAAACCGCGCCGGACAAATGGAAAAGATGCAATGTCCGGCACTTATCTGGGGCCGAGTTACAATAATGGGGAGATTGAACAACAGCTCTCCAGCGCCGGCGCGCGCTTCGAAAGGCTAAGCGACGCCGATTTGATTACGGCCACCGTAGATGCTTTGGTAGCGGGAAAAGCCGTTGGATGGTTTCAGGGGCGCATGGAATTTGGCCCTCGAGCGCTGGGGGCTCGCTCCATCCTTGGCGATCCGCGTAATCCGGCGATGCAGAAAACATTAAACCTAAAAGTAAAGTATCGCGAAAGCTTTCGTCCTTTTGCGCCGGCAATATTGCGTGAGGATATGGCTGAGTGGTTTGAACTCGATTGCGACAGCCCATATATGCTTTTCGTCGCCAATGTAGCCAAAGACAAGCGAACGGAAGTAACGGAACAGGAATCGGCGCTGTTCGGGATCGATAAACTAAATATACCGCGCTCCGAAATACCCGCAGTGACCCATGTAGACTATTCCGCAAGAATCCAATCCGTAGATCGCGAAACCAATCCGAGGTTTCATGAACTCCTCTCCGCATTCAAAGCCCGCACTGGATGCCCTGTACTCATTAACACCAGCTTCAACATTCGAGGGGAACCCATCGTTTGCAGCCCGAAGGATGCGTTTCGTTGTTTCATGGGCTCCGAGATCGAATTACTGGTCATTGAGAACTACATTCTCTACAAAGAAAAACAGGATAACCGTCTGAAAACAAATTACAGCACCACTCTTGAGCCGGATTAACCACGGCTTGATTATTAGAAAACCAACGCATTACTTGAATAGCAACTGATTTTTGAATTAAAAACTGCCAATGAAAACAAGTCTCTCCTCCTTGTCTTGTTTGAGAAATAGATTTTCCCAATACACACCAGTTGGCCAGCCGCCAAAAATAACGACGGCACTCCAAAGTCAAGTGATTGGAATTTCATAGATCAAACTTTCGCTAAGGTTGCCATGCCACAAACTAATAAAAAATTCCTATCGATAATTTTGCTCTGCCTGTCGTCGGCAATTGCTCTCGGTCTCGCAGAAGGCCTCCTGCGCATAAAAAACAGTTCAATGACCAACTACGATATCGAGATGTGGCGCTACGGCAAGGAACTAAAAACCCGCCGCCCTGAGCCTATGCTTGACTTCGATCATGTCAGGTCAAAATCGGCGATATTGCAGAATGTCGAAATTCGCCTCAACGAGCATGGGTTGCGCGGTGCCCCGCTTTCTGCTTTGCCGCCAGGCGGACGAAGAATTCTCTTTCTCGGTGCCTCCATCACATTTGGCTGGGGAGTTTCTGAACAGGACACCCTTGAAGCCAGACTTGAGACGGCGTTAAGCGCTATCGACAAACAGCCCGTACAGGTGCTTAACGCCGGCGTCGGCAACTACAACACAGAGCGCTACGTTTCCCGTTTTTTTGATGAGCTTACCGGCCTGCATCCGACCGATATCGTCGTGCATTATTGTCTGCGCGACGCTGAAGACCTGCCTGCTGGCGGAGATAATTTGTTGTTACGTCACAGTCAACTGGCGGTGATCTTATGGGGCGTCTATCACCGGTTCTTCGATAAGAACGGAGAACAATCAATGGTACAGTACTATCGCGACGTCTATCAGCCAGAGGCGCCCGGCATGCTCAAAATGAAAGAAAAGCTCAGGCAACTTTCGGAGTATGCCAAAGCGAATAATATTCGGATATATCTGGCCATGACGCCCATCACATACAACTTAGTTGACTACAAATTCGGGTTTGTCCATAACATCATGAAGCAAGTATCGGCTGAGTATGGATACACTTATTGCGACCAGCTGCCCACAATGAAAGGTGTGCCTCCGAAAGACATCTGGGCGATGCCTACCGATCCGCACCCTAACGCACTCGGCCACCGATTAATGGCCGAGGCGATCCTGCCCATGCTTTCCCAATCAGGTAACGCCTCTGTCAATAATTAAACAGGACAAGGAATGCTATTTAGTTCGCCGATATTTTTTGTATTTTTTTCCGTTTACTTCCTGCTCCACTTTATCATCCCCAAGCAATTTAGAATTTACCTGATCATTCTTGGCAGTACGATTTTTTATGGATGGTGGCGAATCGAATACATATGGCTGCCTTACTTTTTGACGGCAATCGCCTACCTCGGCGTCATTTGGATGAATGGCGCGGTCAATCCAGTCGCACGCAAACGCCGGGCGGTTGCGTGCGTCATCGGTTTATTTTTGCCGCTGGTTTTCTACAAGTACACGGATTTTTTCTTTAGGGAGCTGATCGGACCGTTCGTTGGTATGCAAGACAATTTGCTCAATCTGCCGCTGCCGCTTGGTTTGTCTTTCGTCACGTTTACCCTCACGGCCTATGTCATCGATATCTACAAAGGCAAGTTTCCGGCAACGTCATCCGCATCGGCAGTGCTCGCCTATGTCTTATTCTTTCCGCATCTAATCGCCGGGCCGATTCTGCGCCCTGCTGAATTGCTGCCGCAACTCGAACGGCAGCGCATGGCGACACTACGCCGGTTCGCCGTGCCGCTGGCGATTTTTTCGCTTGGCTTGGTCAAAAAGCTGGTGTTTGCCGATCAGGTCGGTTTTGCGGTTAATGATGTTTATAACCAAAATGGAACGCTTGGGGCTCTGGACGCGCTGCTGGCGATTTACGGATTCTCGGTTCAATTATATTGCGACTTCAGCGGATATACCGACATGGCGATTGGACTTGCGCTCGCCATCGGGATCCGTCTACCTAATAACTTCCGTCGGCCTTACGCCGCGCGTTCACTCAGCGACTTATGGGGCCGGTGGCATATTACGCTGTCATTTTGGTTTCGTGACTATCTTTTCCAGCCGCTCGGCGGCTACCGGCGCGGACGGTTCAAGGCCGTCCGTAATATATTGATCACCATGCTATTAAGCGGTTTATGGCATGGTGCGAATTGGACCTTTTTGATCTGGGGCTTGCTGCACGGCATCGGTATATCGGTTAATTATTTGTTGCGGCCCGCCTTACGCAGATTGCCATCCGGCAAAATGCCCGATTGGATTGGGGTGTTGCTGACATTTCATTTTTTCGCTTTTGCAGCGGTCTTCTTTCGTAGCCCGACTATTGCAAAAGCGCTAGACATCTGGGCGGCCCCCTTTATCGGTGGTTGGGGCGGGATTGATTCGTTCGCCAATAATAATGTTTTTCCGTTGTTGTTGATCTTAGTGTTCTTCGCGCTACACCGGTTTGACGACATCAGGCGGATCAAAATTGCGGTTCATTACGCTCAGCCTGAATTTATATGGATTGCGCTGGCTTTCTGTTGGCTTGTGGCGATCACAATAAGTCAAGGAAATACAGCGGCTTTTATCTATTTCGATTTCTGACGAATTGCACGAAACAAGGCTTACCCATAAGCCGCCTACGACCCAAAACCGGGTGTTAAGCACAGAGACTGGAAACTCCGAATCAACCGATAAGTTTGAGGATGCTGCTTATAGGCATGATTGGAGTCAAGCCCTTTAAAGAACAATAACAAACCTTACAAGAGGACGTGTTGATGGCGGTGAAATTCGACAGAATATCCAATTTGATCATTGTCCTTGTGACTCTTATAGTTACGAGTTATTTAATAGAAATATGTAGTCAGCTCATCATAAAAAAACTACCGGCATATGATTCCCGGTGGGTTTTCAGGGCAAAAAAACCACCGGCATATTCTGATTCGCCTTACTTTAGCGCGGAATTCATGCATGAATCCTCTAACGGAGAAAAAGGAAAATTTGATGATAAAGTCCGTAGATTAGTAAATTTTGAAGGTAAGTATATCAATGTGATTGACGGGCACCGCCGGACGGCGTTTGTCCCGGAAGACGCGAAAAATACTGTATACATTTATGGTGCGTCCACAATATATTCGCAGGAAGTACCGGACGAATACACTATCCCGAGCATAGTGCAGCGCAAGATCAACGAAATTACGACTCAATATAAAGTCGTGAATTACGGTGTCTCATCCATGAACTCCGAGCAGCAACTTTTTTTCTTACACGAAACGACGCTAAAAGAAGGTGATATTGTAATATTTTTCGATGGTGGCTGCGATATTATATATAAAGTATACAACGATTATGAATATGGTCTCAATATAAACACTCTACGGAATTCAGAAAAACCGGGTGTCCTTGAATCACGAATATTGCCGGTTTTAGAGAAATTAAAATTAATATACTTTGCCGAACTTCTCAAATATATCAAACAGCAGTCGCCCCCTCTACATACGCGCAATGCCGAAGAGGTAAACGCAAGGGCGATTAAGGCGAGCGAGAATTTTGCCAATAATATTCGCTTAGCGCATCAATACAGCAAAGCCTCGGGCGCTGATTTTTATCATTTTCTTCAACCGTCCATCTTTTCTCTTAAATCTCGCACTAAACACGAGCAATTTCTTATTGATAACTTCTTGTTGACCCCTCCAGGAATGGAGTTTGTGTATACGCACAGCATTGACAAGTTTGCTAACCAGAGTGACGCATTGAATGCCGACGGAATTATATCGGTAGATTTGAGAAGTGTTCTTGATAATAAACAAGGCGAGGTGTTTCTGGATTTCGCCCATACGACCGAACGCGCAAATGAAATTATTGCTACAGCTATTTTTTCAATGGTCAGGTGGAAACGGTAGTAAGGCATGACTGAAACTGCTCCTAAACATTTTACAGGCAACTACTTTCCTTCTGACCTAGTCATCATTCTGAGTCTGCATGCCTGTCTATTCTGGACTCTTGCAGCAGCCAATCTGCCATTGGCCCACGACACGATGATTAACTTCCAGATGTTTGGTACGGTCTATCGCGAATTTTTACTCTCGGATGAGTTTCCACTTTGGTTACCATTTACCAGTCAGGGTGTCACGGCGGATTTTGCCTATGCATTCACGTTCACGCCGGCTTTTTATGCTGCCGTTTTTTTGGGAAAACTCTTTTCCGTCACTGACACGCTATTACTGTTTCGGTTCGGACTTTATCTCGAAGAAACTTTGCTGATCTATGGCCTCTACCAGCTGTCCTCACTTTTCCATAGGCACCGCATCAGCCCTATCATCATTGGCATCACTGGTGTGCTGTCAGTTTCTTGGGGGACGCAGATTCATTGGAACTTCCACCTGATTTATCTGTATCCATTGTTGTTGTATCACACTGCCCGGTATCTACGTGGTGAAGGCTTGGAACATTTAGCGTTCGCGCTGATTGTGATGACTCTAGGCGGGCTTTTTTATACGCAGATATTCATTGCGGCCACGCTGGGCGCATTCGTCTGTATCTGGCTGCTTCTATTCCGGCCTCAAATGCCGTCACTTCTACGCTTCGCGATTCCGAATCCAGGAGGGCAGGTAATCGTCTGCGTAGCGCTGTTCATCGCTTTTATGAACGTTCAATTTGCCCGGCATGTAATCGACGGCATGCAAAGCTTCACTTCCCTGCGGCAGGCCAACGGGTCTGTCGGGCTGGATATCTTCTTGACTTATGGGGGATATGTATCACCCGTGAAATTTATGGAGTTCATCTATGCGGCACCGGTTCGTTTTGCTTTTGTTGCCTACTGCGGTCTCTTCACCATACTGTTCGTGACGTTTGCCCTGATACACGCAAGGACAAAGGCCTTTGGGGTGTTCGTGCTTTTAGTGGGGTTGGTGCTGCTATTTTCTCTGGGAGCTTCTGGGGGGGTGGCGGAAATTGCCTATAGGTTTTTCCCCACGATGGATAAATTTCGCCACATCGGATTTGTCACGCCGGTCGCGAAGATTCTGCTTATCGTTGCTTCGGGATTTGGTATTGATCATTATCTGGAAAATAGGTCCGCACGTGGCCGTAACACATTGTTCCTTACCTCGCTCACTATTGCATTGGGTGCGGTTTTTGTCATGGTCGATGCTGAGCATGGATGGCAGTATGCCTACGCGAGCGATTCCAGCCTGGATATACCTTTCGTCTTTCATTATTGGCAGTGGGCTATCGTTGTATTATTTGTCCTGGTAGCATTTGGGCTTGGGACTAAGCTCGTTACGCGCGACATACTGGGTCCCGGTCTTCTGGTTTGCGTTTTGCTGGAAATGATGAGTTATAAGTTCATGCTGGAGTGGCGAGCCCCGGCCATGACGCCAAATTGGTTCAGGCATTGGCAGTCTCTCCGTCACGCCTACGATGTGCGTCCCTTGCTTTATAGCTCGATGCGCCGAAGAGAAATCGAGCAGGACATCATTCACCAGTTATCTCCGATGGAGGTATGGGGGGCTCGCAACAGCTTGGGATACGGAAGCTTGTCGCTCGATCTGTGTTTTCCGGTTCACCGTGTGGATATGATAAGTACGCCATTTGATTCGCTTATTCGGACACGTCTTGCCGTAACGGACGGGCAGTCTCCGCAGGAATATTTCACACTTGGAAGCGTCGTTAACGATACTGCGCTAATGGCTGCAATTGGCTGTGAAACGCCAAAACTCTATTTAGCTCGTACGCCGGTTCTCACAGATAACGACGCCCAGGTGAGACATATCATCAATACTGCGGCGACTCTGTACGAAACGCCGGTCGTCCAGACTAGTCATCCAGGTTGGTCCGACGCGATGCCAACTTCATCATCGGCCATTTCTACGGACGTAATTACAATTCGCCGTTTCAGTGCCAACCAACTGATAGCCAATATTGAGATACCTGCTGGTTCAAACAGATTCCTGATTTATTTGGACAGCCTGCATCCAGGCTGGCACGCCCAGATCGATGGTCATCCCGCGCCAATTCTTCCGGCCAATATTGCCTTTAAGGCCTTAGAATTGACTCCCGGGTACCATGAGGTGACATTCCGCTTTACCGGAGGCTCCCGATGGACCGCTGCGACGATTTGGATCAATTATCTTTTAACGATTGTTCTACTCTTGACGATTGTAGGCGTCTACGGAAGGTATATGTTGTCAAGGATATCCTCGCTTTTCTTGCGGCCTGATTCAGTCCGTAGCCACAATCCCGAGGGTGCCTCGAAAAAGCCTTCGCAATAAGAGTATCGAAACTGTCGAAACCGATTGCAATCCAACAGGTTGCGTTCCATCAACGGCTTCGCAAAGGCAGGTAGAGTTTTTACAATCTCTCGGTTTTTGATTTGTCCATATTTGACGTTGGGGATCGATCTGGTTGTTTTTATTGAGTATTGGCTATAAAAAGTGCGATCTGTCTTCAAGTCTGGTCGTGTACAGGATCCAGTTACAATTCGAAATTCCAACTCGTGTTGTCTAACTAAGGCTGTTATGATTCAGTTTATGTTGCCGAAGGGCAAATTTTTTTGGTGCCAATATTGTTGCGTGCTAAAACTACCTTAGTTTATGGAAAAACGGAATATCAAATCTCTAATTCGAGAGCGAGGAATATCTGATCGTCAACTTTAAATTTTGTTTAATGGCTTATTCAAGATCGGCTGGATTTCTTGTAAGTTTAGATGGTATCGAGGCGTTATGAAAAATGCGCTGATTTCCCTCCTATTACCTAGCCGCGGCCGCTTGCAACGCGCCAACGATTTTTTAAAAAGCGTTCTCGAGAATAGCGAGTATCCGGAATATGTGGAAGTTATTGTTTACCTGGACGAGGATGATTTTGCTAGCCACTCGATGGAATGCCCAGGATTGACCATTAAACGTATTATAGGACCTCGGGCAACCATGGGCGCATACAATACCGCCTGTTATGAAATGGCGCGTGGAGATATTATCGTTCTTGCCAACGACGATATGATTATTCGCACTCGTGGTTGGGACAGCATAATACGCCAATTACATGACAGTATTCCGGATCGTATCTATCTGGCCTATGGAAACGATTTATTTAAGAAAGGAAATCTTTGCACATTCCCAATCCTTTCCCGAAAAACTTGCGAGATTTTAAGAGAGCCTTTTCCAATGATTTATAAAGGTGCCTTCATCGATTATCACCTTATGGACATTTTTAAGCGTTTGGAGAAACTGGGCCTTAAACGTATTCGCTATTTACCTGAGCTTATATTCGAGCATATGCATTATCGGGCAGGAAAGGCGCCCATGGATGATACCTACCGGCAGCGAGGAAGGTTTGCAGATGATGGCGATTTCTTGTCGCTAATCACCATGCGGGCAAATGGTGCCAGGGCATTATCTGAAGTGAGTCAGAAGGAAACGGTGCCGGCCGCTTTGGATGATTGTGTTCCGAGTTCAGTGCCTCATGGAATGCTGGGTGTCGCAAGCTATATCACACGTTTTATTTTTTTGGATAAAGGTTTGCCGTTGCGCTGGCGCTTATCGTTATGGATATGGTTTTTGGGCAGGCAACTGGCCGCTCACGGTTTGCTGAAACCGTTTGTTTGACGTGTTAGCCGTTCTATGACGAAAACTTACGCAAAACCTGCATTGTTCCTGGATCGCGACGGCGTTATCAACGTCGAAAAGAATTACGTCCACCGTATCGAAGATTTTGAATTTGTTGACGGCATTTTCGACCTATGCCGTCTGGCAACCCGCTTGGGCTTGGTGTTGGTGGTGGTGACCAATCAGGCCGGCATCGGACGGGGCTTTTATACGGAAGCGCAATTTCACGCGCTTACGGCCTGGATGAGTGAGCGCTTCGCGGCGGAAGGTGCGCCGTTGGCAGCGGTGTATTTTTGTCCGTTTCATCCCGAGCACGGTGTTGGCGACTACAAACGTGAGTCTTTCGAACGCAAACCCAATCCGGGGATGATGTTGCGGGCTCGCGACGAACTTGGTTTGGATCTGTCCCGTTCCCTGCTTTTGGGCGACAAACATTCCGATATCGTTGCCGCAAAAGCGGCGGGAGTTGGCGTGACGCTGTTGCTGGGAGAGGATGCCAACGACGCCCGACCGACTGTGGCGATATATTCGCTTGCCGAGGCTTGCTCAGTTCTCGATCAGCATTATTTGAAGGGGCAACATGACGACGTTTTCTGATTTTTGCATTATCGGCGGGGGTATCGTCGGTTTCGCAACTGCACTGACGCTGCAGGAACGCCATCCAGACGCTCGCATTGTGTTGTTGGAAAAAGAGGAGATGCCCGGTCGACATCAGACCGGTCACAACAGCGGCGTCATACATGCAGGTATTTATTATGAGCCGGGGAGCCTGAAGGCGCGTCTGTGTAGGGAGGGGTTGGTGGCGACCAAGGATTTTTGCCGCGCGCATGGGATTCCCTACGACGAATGCGGCAAGCTGATCGTGGCGACTGACAGCGTGGAGCACGAACGGATCAATACACTGTACGACCGCGCGATTGCTAACGGATTGCAATTGGAACGCCTCGACGGAGCTGAGCTTGCCCGCAGTGAGCCAAATATTCGTGGGATTGCTGCCTTGTATAGCCGGGAAACGGCTATTGTCGATTACGGCTTGGTATGCCGTAAAATGGCCGAACAAGTGTCGCAAGGCGGTGCGGTGGTGCGTTACGGTTTGCAGGTGGATCGCATTGAGGAGAGTACCCACTACGTTGAGGTCGGGGGCGGCGGAGAGCTCTTTCGCGCAGGCCAATTGATCGTCTGCGGCGGTTTGCAAGCCGACCGGTTGGCTCGCTTGGCAGGCCTGGATGTTGATTTTCGTATCGTGCCCTTTCGCGGCGAATATTTTCAATTGCCTCAAGCCAAAAACGCGGTCGTCAACCACCTCATTTATCCGGCGCCCGACCCGGCGCTGCCGTTCCTGGGTATTCACTTGACCCGTATGATAGACGGGAGCGTGACTGTGGGGCCAAACGCGGTGATTGGTTTCGCCCGCGAAGGCTATCCCAAGTTATCGTTTTCCCGGCGAGATTGCGCAGATTTTTTAGGATTTCCTGGGTTCTGGAAATTGATTTATCGCTACCGCCACCACGCGCGGCAAGAGTTGGTGACGTCGTTGAGCAAACGGGCTTACCTTCGGAAATGCCGCAAATATTGCCCGTCGTTAAGCGTTGAAGATTTATTGCCGTTCCGGGCGGGTATCCGTGCTCAGGTTGTTACCAATGAAGGCCAGGCCGTCCACGATTTTCTGTTTAAGCAGACCGAGCGCATGCTGCACGTCTGCAATGCACCTTCGCCGGCTGCGACTTCAGCACTTCCCATCGGCAGAATGATTGCGGAACGTTGCCAAGCCATTTAGCGGGCCTTGAATAAATGGGTTTTCATCGGCGCGGGCTGCCAATTTGCGGATTATGGTTTTATCATCCGATTTCGATTAGTTGCTTTTTGTAAAGCAACTCCCGGCGTAATAACGCAGCTTTGCGTTCCAAACCCCAGCGATAACCCGATAATTTTCCGTCAATCCTTAATACCCGGTGGCATGGTATGGCTATGGCCAAAGGATTGGCGGCGCAAGCGCTTGCCACCGCACGCGCCGAATTCGGCGAACCTATGCGCCGGGCAATCTCGCTGTAACTAGCGGTGGCACCAACAGGGATTTCCCGTAATGCCTGCCAAACGCGCTGTTGGAACGGCGTTCCGCCTGTATCCAATGTCAGCGCCAGTCCTTGCTCCGGTATGTCGATAAATTGTCGCAATGCGGCGAAAATGCGTTCGAATTCGGGGGAGCCGTCTGTAAACTCCGCTTCAGGATATTTATCCTGGAAGGCTTTTGTTAAATTGTCCGGAGCATCGCCCAAGGCGATTGCGCAAACGCCGGTTGGTTTAACCGCCACTAGCAGCCAGCCCAACGGACACATCCCGGTTGCAAATAGAATTTGGTTGCCGGGTTCACCGTTATGGTTCGGAGAAATAGTATTGTTCATATTTAGTCCCATATTTATGCTGGCCTACGGCAACAGTGTTTGGCAAAATTTGCTGTTCGCATGTTACTTAACAAAATAATGAAAAAATTACTGAATCAAAGCTTTTTAACTAACTTTATCTCCCTGCTGATTATCGCTGCCGGCTATGTCAGCTCGTTTTATCCGGAAACGCTGAAAGCAATTGGTTTTTTTGCATTTTCCGGGGCAATTACCAATTGGTTGGCTATTCATATGCTGTTCGAAAAGGTGCCGTTTTTGTATGGCTCGGGGATTATCCCGGCGCGTTTCGAAGAGTTTAAAGCATCGATCAAGGCCTTGATGATGCAGCAATTTTTCACGGTGGAAAATATCGAACAGTTCATCGAACGAGAGGAGCAGCAGGGCGGTAAGGTGTTGAATTTGCAGCCCTTGTTAAACGCTGTCGATTACGACAAGGTTTACGAAGGCTTGGTATCGTCCATTATGGCTTCTTCGTTTGGTGGCATGTTGTTGATGATGGGCGGCGAAGAGGCGCTATTGCCGCTAAAACAACCCTTCACCGAGAAAATGCAGCACACCCTCTCGGAAATGGTGGAGTCCGAACGGTTTAAACACGCTTTACAGCAAGGATTGAATGCGCACAAGATTGGCGAGGATTTGACCGGCAAAATCGAAATGGTGATCGACAGGCGTTTGAGCGAATTAACGCCGCAATTGGTCAAGGAAATGGTGCAATCCATCATCAAGCAACATTTGGGTTGGCTGGTGGTGTGGGGCGGCGTATTCGGTGGGATATTGGGCGCAATCTTCGGTTTTGCTTGAGCGCAGTGACGATGACGACCATCGAACTGGCTTACGATAGTTTCGGCGAACCCGGCGACACGCCATTACTGATTGTGCATGGTTTTCTGGCCGCCTCGCGTAACTGGCGTTCGGTGGCCAAACGCCTAGCGGAGCAGCGGCATGTTTATGTGTTGGATATGCGCAACCACGGCAGTTCGCCGCATGCCGAGGTGTTGGATTACCCCAGCATGGCCGCCGACTTGTTGGCTTTTATGGATAGCCACGGTATTCACAGCGCGCATCTGCTCGGGCACAGCATGGGTGGCAAGGCGGTGATGTGGTTTGCCTTGCATCATCCGCAGCGGGTGGCTGGTTTAATCGTTGCGGACATCGCGCCGGTCAGTTATCAGCATAGCTTCGACGATCTTGTAGACGCTCTGAGCCGTTTGCCAGTCAATAGCATCGGCAACCGAAAGCAGGCCGAAGAGGCGCTAGCCGAAGCGGTTCCGGATCTGGCCTACCGACAGTTTTTGCTGCAAAATCTGCTACTGAAAGACGGCAATTACTACTGGCGGATCAATCTGGATATTATTCAAAAAAATGCCCATCACATAGTCGGCTTTCCGGAAGTCGGCGAACGCCGGTTCGTCCGGTCGGTGTTATTCATCGGTGGCGGTAATTCCAAATATCTGGATGAAGAAGCGATTTATGCAGTGTTTCCGCAAGCAAAGATCGCGAAAATTCCAGATACCGGCCATTGGTTATACGTTGAGGCGCCGGATGCGTTTTGTCGCTTGGTGGAGGATTGGTTGCTGGCCGCTTAGCGCTTAAGTGCTTGATCTAGGCTGGTTTAGAACCTTGGTACACTGGCGATAAATCGCAAGGACGATAAGCTTACTACCGCAATTTAGCTAGTTCAGTGCGGAGCGGTAACAGATGACAGATAATTCATATCAACACATTCAAGGTATCAAACGAGGCAAACTTGCGGTGCCGCTTGAGGATTTGTTGCTCACACAGGCTGAACACGGGCTCAGCGATTATTTGTCGCTTTCGCTAAGCGATTGCGGTGAATTAACCAAAGTTAGTATCACTACGACCGATGTCGAGCCGCTAACCTACTCCGCTTTTATTCGGGCCTCCGCGCCACTGGATTTTGCTGCGGTAGTGTTTGTGGCGCAGCCGGTTAAGCTGGGTGAGCTGAGCGATCATCGAACGTTGCCTGATAAAAGAAAAGCTTGTGTTAGAATCGCGCGGCTTGCACCGTTTTGGCGAGTGTTGCGGCAAAAAGGATCGCAACGCCGGCGCTGAGACGCGGCGATAGCTGATGGTTGGTACGCCGAGCCATCACTTTTTTCTTAACTTTTTATTCGAAACGCTCATGAACAAACCCAAAAAAGTTGCAATCCTCACGGCCGGCGGTTTGGCGCCTTGCCTGAACTCCGCTATCGGCAGCCTGATTGAACGCTACACAGAAATTGATCCCAGCATCGAAATTATTTGCTACCGCGGCGGCTACAAAGGCCTGCTGCTGGGTGACTCCTATGTCGTGACCGATGAAGTCCGCAAAAAAGCCGGCTTACTGCAACGTTTCGGCGGTTCAGTGATCGGCAACAGTCGCGTCAAGCTAACCAATATTAAAGACTGCGTGAAACGCGGCTTGGTCAAAGAAGGCGAAGATCCGCAAAAAGTCGCTGCCGACCAGTTAATTAAAGACGGCGTCGATATTCTGCACACTATCGGCGGTGACGATACCAATACTGCGGCGGCCGATTTGGCGGCATTTCTGGCGAAAAACAACTACGGTCTGACCGTGATCGGTTTGCCAAAAACCGTTGATAACGACGTATTCCCGATCAAACAATCCCTGGGTGCCTGGACTGCCGCCGAACAAGGCGCACGTTACTTCATGAACGTGGTGGCCGAGAACAATTCCAATCCACGCATGCTGATCGTCCACGAAGTGATGGGCCGTAACTGTGGCTGGCTGACCGCCGCGACCGCGCAGGAATATCGCAAATTGCTGGATCGCGCCGAGTGGCTGCCTGAGCTGGGCTTGTCTCGTGAATCGTATGAAGTGCATGCGGTATTCGTTCCGGAAATGGCTATCGATCTGGAAGCCGAAGCGGCGCGTTTACGCGCGGTGATGGACAAAGTCGATTGCGTGAATATCTTCGTGTCCGAAGGCGCCGGTGTGGAAGCTATCGTGGCCGAACTGCAAGCTAAAGGCCAAGAAGTGCCGCGTGATGCGTTCGGCCACATCAAGCTGGATGCAGTCAATCCGGGCAAATGGTTTGGCGAGCAATTCGCGCAAATGATCGGTGCGGAAAAAACCCTGGTGCAGAAATCCGGTTATTTCGCCCGCGCCGCAGCAGCCAATGTTGATGATATGCGTCTGATCAAATCTTGCGCTGACCTGGCCGTGGAATGCGCGTTCCGCCGCGAATCCGGCGTGATGGGGCACGACGAAGATAACGGCAACATATTGCGCGCTATCGAGTTTCCACGCATCAAAGGCGGCAAGCCGTTCAATATCGATACCGACTGGTTCACCGAAACGCTGGCGGCCATCGGCCAGAAAAAAGGTGGCAAAGTCGAAGTTAGCCACTAAGCGTTAACGAGCGAAGGCTAGACCGACAGGGGCGGATTTATCCGCCCCTTTTGCTTTATGGGCGTCTGAATTTACTGGTTTTACAGTCCCAATTCGCTCAGTCCCGGATGCTCGTCGGGTCGCCGGCCCAGCGGCCAATGGAATAAACGATCATCGGCCTTAATCAGCAAATCGTTGATGCTGGCAAAGCGACGCTGCATTAATCCGTATTCGTTAAACTCCCAATTTTCGTTGCCGTAGCTGCGAAACCAGTTGCCGGCATCGTCATGCCACTCGTAAGCGAAGCGCACCGCGATACGGTTGTCGGCAAAAGCCCATAATTCTTTGATTAGTCGATAATCCAATTCCTTGGCCCATTTGCGCTGTAAAAACTCACGAATTTGCCCGCGACCTACCGGAAACTCGGCGCGATTGCGCCAGCGGCTGTCTTCGGTATACACCTGCACGACGCGATCCGGATCGCGGCTATTCCAGGCATCTTCTGCCATGCGGACTTTTTGCGTGGCAGTGTCGGCGGTAAAGGGCGGTAAAGGCGGTTTGCTGTCCATCGTTAAGCTCCTGACTAGGGTGAGAAAGTAAGTAGACAGGTTTGTCTACTTGTGGCGATGGTAGCAATTGTAGACAGACTTGTCTACAATCGAAACATGATCTCTGATTCCACCACCATTCTGTCGGACCGCCCGCCTCGCGAGCGGATATTACTGGCCGCGCATGATTTGTTTTATCGCGACGGCATCCGCGCCACCGGCATCGACAAAGTAATTGCCGAGTCCGGCGTGACGAAGGTGACGTTTTACCGGTATTTCCCCAGCAAGAATGATTTGATTCGGGCGTTTTTGGCTTACCGGCACGACCTGTGGATGGCCTGGTTTAACGATGCCTTACAGCGTCACGGCGGGCAAGCGGGTGCGGGATTGATGCCGCTGGTGGCGACTATGGCAGAATGGTTTCGCAAGCCTATTTATCGCGGCTGCGCGTTTATCAATACCGTCGCCGAATTGGGCGGCGTGTTGCCCGATGTGCTGGAAATTTGCTACCAGCATAAACAAGATATGGTGCGGGTAATTGCCGAACTGTTGCCGGATGGCCCAAACCGGCAGCAGCTGGCGAATGCGGCTGCGGTGGCGATAGACGGCGCGATTGTTAAAGCGCAGCTGGAAGCGCCAGAGGTCGCGGAAAAGCAGTCCCTGAAAAGCTTGGAGACGCTATTAGTTGCACTGAATGCCTTCGCGCAATCAACGCCGGCGGTTAAAGCGCCGGACGACTAGTTTTTCCAGGCCTATCGCTACGTAAATAACTGAGCTAACCCCCAAAATCAACAGCCACTCCTCCCGACCGATTGCCTCGCTGCCGAATAAGGCCTGCATCGTTGGCCAATAGGTAAACAGCAGTTGCAGCAAAATCATGCTGACGACACCAAAAATCAGCCATAAATTGGAAAAAACGCCGACTCGGAACATCGAGTAATTTAGCGAGCGACAGTTGAATAGGTAAAACAATTCGCCAAACACAAACACATTGACGGCGACTGTGCGGGCCTTAGCTAGGGTTGCGTTTTGCGATAGTTCCCATTCAAACAAGCCGAACGCGCCGGCCAGCAACAACAGGCCGACCAGACAGATACGAAACATTAGGCGTTTGGTCAGGATAGCTTGCTTGGGATTGCGTGGCTTATGGAGCATCAGACCCGGTTCCTTGGGTTCGAAAGCCAACATTAAACCCAGCAGTACTGCGGTGGTCATATTGATCCAGAGAATTTGCAGGGGGGTAATCGGCAACGCCACATTGGCGAACACCGCGGCGGTAATCACCAGGCCCTCACCGAGATTGGTCGGTAAGGTCCAGGCGATGAATTTGACCAGATTGTCGAACACGCCGCGGCCTTCTTCGACGGCGGCTTCGATGGTGGCGAAATGATCGTCAGTCAGCACCATGGCCGCCGCTTCTTTGGCGACTTCGGTGCCGCCCATGCCCATCGCCACGCCGATGTTGGCTTGCCGTAGTGCCGGGGCATCGTTGACGCCGTCGCCGGTCATGGCTACCACGTGACCGTTGGCCTGCAAGGCTTGCACCAATTGCAACTTTTGCTCCGGCGCGATGCGGGCAAAGACATCGCAGTCTTTGACGTGTTTGCGATAGTCAGCTTCGCTGTAGTGTTGCAAGTCGGCGCCGCTGATCACACGTTCGGTATGGCGCATGTTGAGCTGCTTAGCGATGGCCAGCGCGGTGACGGGATGGTCGCCAGTGATCATCTTCACCGAGATGCCGGCCTTATAACAGGCGGCAATGGCTCGGGCAGCTTCGGGGCGGGGTGGATCGATCATGGCTTGCAAGCCCAAAAAGGTCAGGCCGCCACCCACTTCGCGATGTTCAACCGCATCGTCATCATGCTCAGCGCGCGCAAAAGCCAGGACTCTCAAGCCTTGTGCGGCCAAAGGCTTCGGCTTGTTGGTTAAGCCCGTTTTTATCCAGCGGAACCAATCGCATATCGGCGGAAAAGGCCTTGTCGCAGCGCTGTAACAGGCTTTCCAGCGAGCCTTTTAAATAAATATGCCGGGCGTCTTCGGCCAGGTTGTGATGCAGAGTGGCCATGAATTGGTACGCGGATTCGAACGGAATGGCGTCCAGGCGCGGATGGTCGCCGCTGACGCTGGCTTGATGCAGACCGGCTTTGTGGGCGGCTACCAGCAAGGCGGCCTCGGTAGGGTCGCCTTCGATACGCCAGTTGTCGGTGTCGGCGATTAATCGGGCGTCGTTGCACAGCAGGCCGGCTTTTAAACATTCCAATAGTGCTGGTTTAAGGGACGGGTCGACCGCTTGGTTATGGTTTGTAAATTCACCGTCCGGCGTGTAGCCGCTGCCGCTGACCTCGAATATTTCACTGCCTGCCTGCACGAATTGCACGGTCATTTGGTTTTGCGTCAAGGTGCCGGTCTTGTCGGAGCAAATCACCGTGGTGCTGCCCAGGGTTTCCACCGCCGGCAGTTTGCGGATGATGGCGTTGCGTTTGGCCATACGCGAGACGCCGATAGCCAGCGTAATCGTCAGCGCCGCGGGCAGACCTTCCGGGATGGCGCCGACAGCCAGTGCCACCGAGGCCATGAACATGTCCAACATGGTTTCACCGCGCCAGACGCCGACCGCAAAGGTAATGGCCGCACAGCCGATGATGACCCAGAGCAACAATTGACTGAATTGGCTCATTTTTAGCGTTAGCGGCGTTTCCAGCGGTTCGGCGCTGCCGATCAGCTTGTTGATGCGGCCAATCTCGGTGTTATCGCCGGTACTGACCACCACGGCCAGTGCACTGCCGTAACTGACCAGCGTCGAGGAATACGCCATATTGGCGCGATCAGCCAATAAGGTGGCCGAGGGTAGAGTCTGTGCCTGCTTTTCCACCGGTACCGATTCACCGGTTAGCGCGGATTCGTCGATTTTCAACTCGCGGCTTTGCAAGAGGCGCAGATCGGCAGGCACCTTGTCGCCGGATTGCAGGAATACCAAATCGCCGGGAACTAACTCGGCAGCAGCAATACTTCGGCGCTGGCCGTCACGCAGGACGTTGCTGCTGATATTCAAGGTCTGAGCCAGGGCGTTAATCGCTTTCAGGGCGTTGGCTTCCTGAACGAAGCCGATCACCGCATTGATAATGACCACACCAAAAATTACGCTACTGTCGGTCCATTCCTCCAGGAAAGCGGTGGTGGCCGCGGAAAACAGCAGGATGTAGATCAGGGGCTGATGAAATTGCGCCAATAGCAAAAGCAAAGGGCCTTTGCCGCGGCGAGCGGTCAGGCGGTTGGCGCCGCTAGTCGCTAGACGTTTTTGCGCTTCCTCGCTGCTCAGGCCTTGACCCAGCTCTACGCCGAAATGCGTTAATACGGTTTCCGGCGTTTGGCTGTGCCAGTTGGCTTTAAGGTAATGGTCCATATGCTCAGATTGATAGTTGAAAATGGCGTTGGCGTAGTTGCCCCAAGGCTAAATTAGCCTGAGGTTAAAACCATAAGTTGACAAAGAATACTTTGTGCTTGTTCCCTAAAAGGGATGGGGTTATAGTCCATTCCCGAGGTCTATGGCCTCATTCTAAATTAAAATAAAAACAAATAGTTGGAGGTATATATGGGCGGAGTTATCGAATTAGTGGTGTTGATGTTGATTATTGCCATCTTCGCTTTCGCACCGTTGGGGTATTTCATTTACATGTACACCATGAAGAATGGCGAACCGTTCGGCGACATCGAGCCGCACGGCGATAGCGATTCGGCGCTATTGAGAAATGTCAGCAAAGCCATTCTGATGGTTAAAGGCAAACTGGGAAAAAATTAATAAAGCCTTATTTGCCAGCAATAGAAAGCCGGGTTTAGCTCGGCTTTTTTATGTGGATTGGCTTATTTCGCGCCGCAGCTTGGGCAGTGTGGGTTTTTCTTCAAGCGCATGCTGTGCCATTCCATACTCAGGCCGTCCAGCAACAGCAAGCGGCCTGTTAATGTGCTGCCGGTGTTGACTATCAGCTTTATCGTTTCCAAGGCCTGTATGCTGCCGACGATGCCGGTGATCGGCGCAATCACGCCGTTGCGGGCGCAATTTTGCAATTCCTCGCCATCGCTTTGATAAAGACAGTTATAGCACGGGCTATCGTTTAACCCTGGGGTAAATACGCTGACTTGACCCTCAAAGCGGATCGCCGCGCCGGATACCAATGGGGTTTGTTGGTTCACGCAAGCCTTATTGATGGCAAAGCGGGTGGTGAAATTATCGCTACAGTCCAGCACTACGTCGGCGTCAGCCACTTCTGCAAGTAGCTGTTCGCCGGCTAATCGCTGTTTGCGAGCCAATACTTTTACGCCCGGATTAATTTTTTCCAAAGTCTGTTGGGTTGAAATAACTTTATCCAACCCTATATCGCTGGTGTAGTGAGCAATCTGGCGTTGCAAATTGGTCAAATCGACTTGGTCGTCGTCGTAGACGGTGATCTGGCCGACACCGGCCGCAGCCAGGTACATTGAGGCAGGCGAGCCCAAACCGCCGGCACCGACGATTAATACTTTGGCATCGAGCAATTTTTGCTGACCGGCAATATCGATTTGCGGCAGCATGATTTGCCGGCTGTAACGGAGTAATTGTTCGTCGTTCATAGTGTGTATGGCTTGGGTAAGGCGCAGATGATGCCAAAGAGCTTGACAGAGTGCAAAAGCCGGATATTATTAGCACTCGTTGCTAGAGAGTGCTAATAAAACTGAGGCCGCTTAAAAGCTCGCTTCCTCCGTAAGGGGTAGCTGTTTTTTAAATTGCTTTACACAGTTTTTAACCTTTAACTTTATCTACATTAAGGAGACATTGATGAAAATTCGTCCGTTACATGACCGTATCGTCGTAAAACGTGTTGAGGAAGAAACCAAAACCGCAGGCGGCATCGTGTTGCCGGGTTCAGCTGCTGAAAAACCTAGCGAAGGCGAAGTGTTGGCAGTAGGTTCAGGTAAACCGTTAGACAACGGCCAAGTACGTGCCCTGGAAGTTAAAGTTGGCGACCGCGTGTTGTTCGGCAAATATTCCGGCACCGAAGTTAAAGTCGATGGCGAGCAATACATCGTCATGCGCGAAGAAGACATCATGGGTGTTTTGGGTTAATCCCAACTCGTTCGACACACTCTTTTTCAATTTAACCAATATCTCAGGAATAAGAAATGGCAGCAAAAGACGTAAAATTTGGTGGCGACGCGCGTGCACTGATGGTGGCAGGCGTTAACGTTCTGGCAAATGCAGTAAAAGTGACTTTGGGTCCTAAAGGCCGCAACGCTGTATTGGATAAAAGCTTC
Organism: Methylomonas sp. Kb3; assembly: GCF_002834115.1. NCBI lineage: Bacteria > Pseudomonadati > Pseudomonadota > Gammaproteobacteria > Methylococcales > Methylococcaceae > Methylomonas > Methylomonas sp. Kb3. The sequence goes on from NZ_PIZT01000007.1 coordinate 118,043, forward strand.
GGCGCACCAACCATCACCAAAGACGGTGTATCGGTAGCCAAAGAAATCGAATTGAAAGACAAATTCGAAAACATGGGCGCGCAAATGGTCAAAGAAGTGGCTTCAAAAACTTCTGACGTAGCCGGCGACGGTACTACCACTGCGACCGTTCTGGCGCAAGCCATCGTTAACGAAGGTTTGAAATCAGTCGCAGCGGGCATGAACCCAATGGACCTGAAACGCGGCATTGATTTGGCAGTCACCACAGCGGTTGCGGCCATCGAAAAAGCGGCTACGCCTTGCAGCGACAGCAAAGCGATCGCGCAAGTAGGTACCATCTCGGCTAACTCCGACGAATCAGTCGGTGCGATCATTGCTGAAGCGATGGAAAAAGTCGGTAAAGAAGGCGTCATCACCGTTGAAGAAGGCACCGGCCTGAACAACGAACTGGACGTTGTAGAAGGTATGCAATTCGACCGCGGCTATTTGTCTCCATACTTCATCAACAAACAAGAAAGCATGAGCGTCGAATTGGACGACCCGTTCGTCCTGTTGTATGACAAAAAAATCTCCAACATTCGCGAAATGTTGCCGATTCTGGAAGGCGTGGCTAAATCCGGCCGCTCTTTGTTGATCATCGCGGAAGACGTTGAAGGCGAAGCCTTGGCAACGCTGGTTGTCAACAACATGCGCGGTATCGTTAAAGTGGCTGCCGTTAAAGCGCCTGGTTTTGGTGACCGTCGTAAAGCCATGCTGGAAGACATCGCGGTGTTGACCGGCGGTGTAGTCATTTCCGAAGAAGTGGGTCTGTCTTTGGAAAAAGCCGACATCAGCCAATTGGGTACTGCAAAACGTGTCCAAATCAATAAAGAAAACACCACCATCATCGACGGTGCCGGCAACGAAGATCAAATCAAAGGCCGCGTCGCGCAAATTCGCGCTCAAGCTGATGATGCGACTTCCGATTACGACCGTGAAAAACTGCAAGAACGTCTGGCCAAACTGGCTGGCGGTGTCGCGGTGATCAAAGTCGGTGCCGCCACCGAAGTGGAAATGAAAGAGAAGAAAGCCCGCGTTGAAGACGCGCTGCATTCAACTCGCGCCGCGGTTGAAGAGGGTGTAGTGGCCGGTGGTGGTACCGCGCTGATCCGTGCACTGTCTGCTCTGGACGGCCTGAAAGGCATCAACCACGACCAAGATGTAGGTATCAGCATCCTGCGCCGTGCTATGGAAGAGCCTTTGCGTCAAATCGTCAGCAACGCCGGTGATGAAGCGTCTGTGGTTCTGAATGAAGTTAAAAAAGGCACCGGTAACTTCGGTTACAACGCTGCTACCGGCGAATACGGCGACATGATCGCGATGGGTATTTTGGACCCTGCGAAAGTCACCCGTTCTGCCTTGCAAAACGCGGCTTCGGTCGCGGGCTTGATGATCACTACCGAAGTAATGATCGCCGATGCCCCATCCGACAGCAAAGCTCCTGCAATGCCTGATATGGGCGGCATGGGCGGTATGGGCGGTATGATGTAATCGCCGTTCGGCCTCGGCCTGAAAACCCCGGTTGCCGCAAGGTGCCGGGGTTTTTTATTGTCTGGCGTTTTGGGTGTGGAACGGTTTAAGATGGTTTGCGACGCCATAGATTGATTTTTGCCGCGAAACATTCGATAACGTCATCAGCAAATTAGTCACAGCTCGAAGCTATTGATCATGACCAACGATTTTTCGATTCTGATTGCCGACGATAATGAAATCAATCTATGGTTGTTACGCGAACAGTTGGAATACTGGACGACCAATATCACCTCGGCAAAAGACGGGCGGGAGGCCTGGCAATTGTTGCAAGAACGCCGCTACGACTTCATCTTTCTGGATGTGAACATGCCGTTTTTGAGTGGTTTCGATGTCGCCGCCAATTTGCGTGGTACCGAAAACTACAATCGGCTTACGCCGGCAGTCGCCGTCACGGCTCACGCGCAAAATCAGCAGCAGGAACGGGCAATCGCCGCCGGGTTCAACGAATGTTTGGTCAAGCCGGTTCGCCTTTACCAGTTGGAGCAATTGCTGGTGCGTTGGCGGCAACATGAGCCGGTGAACGCCGAGTATTATGCCGGGCAACTTTTGCGCAAAGCCCAGCATAACCGGCAGTTGAGCCAAGTCTTGATGGGCAAATTATTTGAGCAGTTGCCGGGATTAATACTCGACATCGAGCGGGCCTTGGACAATGGATTGCTGCAACAGACGTGGGATTTGAACCATAAACTGCATGGCACCTTTTGTTTTTACGATTTTGCCGATTGCCTGGCGGTCGTCGAGAACTTGCAAAAAGCGTTGGTACAAGCCGACGCAGAGTTGGCGCAACAGCGCTTTAATACAATGAAAATTAAGCTGATTAGGCTGTTGGATAACCAGGATCAAGTTCTGAAATGTCTCGGTGATGAAGACGCCATATTATGACCAAGGTGACACTGGTGTGGCTCTAATTTGGCCGCTTTTATCGGCTGCGGCGCTTTGGCGTTCGACGCGCCCGCGCAAATGATGCAAACTGCACCCTACATTGCAAAGTAAAGACAAGGTGGCTTTTATGAATACAGACCCCTGCACTTACGTCATTTTCGGTGCTACCGGCAATTTGGCGCGCTTGAAGCTGATGCCCGGCTTCTATCATCTGGAATTGGAAAAAAAACTCCCGGAAGGCACACGCATCCTGGCGGTGGGCCGCCGTCCCTGGGATAGAGCAACCTGGCTGGCCGAAGTGAAGGCCTTGCTACTTGAGCAGGCCAATACGCCGCTGGACGAGGCCGTATTCAATCGGTTTAGCGAACGGCTGGATTATCATCGCGGCGATCTTGATCAGCCGGAATGCTATAAAACCCTGGCGGAAACGCTAAACGCTCAGCCGCGATTTTCCCGCAATATGGCCTTCTATCTGGCCATCGGTCCCAGTGATTTCGGCAATGTCATCGAGTCCTTGAGCCAAGTGGAGCTGCTGAACGAAGAATACGGCTGGCGACGAGTCGTGATCGAAAAGCCGTTTGGATACGATCTGGAAAGTGCGCAGGCCTTGCAAAAACGTCTGAGCCGCTATTTAAGCGAAGACCAGATTTACCGCATCGACCATTATCTGGGCAAGGGCATGGTGCAGAACGTCTTGGTGTTTCGCTTCGCCAACGTCATGTTGGAACCCTTGTGGAATCGCAATTACATCGATCATGTGCAGATCACCCACTCCGAAGAGCTGGGCATTGGCAGCCGCGGCGAGTATTACGACAGCGCCGGGGCCATGCGCGACATGTTGCAAAGTCACCTGTTACAGCTGTTAACCTTGGTGGCGATGGAGCCGCCGGTATCGATGGACGCCGAATCGCTGCGCGACGAAAAAGTCAAAGTGCTGAAGTCCATTCGGCCGATCCCGAAATCGGCTGTGCATGCGCATGCCTTTCGCGGCCAATATGCCCGAGGCAATATCGACGGTCATAAGGTGGTTGGCTACCTGGAGGAAGCTAACATTCCCGCCGACAGCAGTACTGAAACTTATGCGGCGATGAAATTGTTGATCGACAACTGGCGCTGGCGCGGCGTGCCATTTTATTTGCGCACCGGCAAGCGTATGGCCAAGGGCCAATCCTCGATTTCGATCTGCTTTCGCCACCCGCCGTTTCAGTTTTTCCGGGATACCCATGTGCAGTGCATGACGCCGAACTGGATATTGCTGGGGATTCAGCCCGAAGAATGCATCCGCATCGAAATGACCGTTAAAGAGCCGGGCTTGGAAATGCGTACCCGCACCACCAGCCTGGATGCCAGTTTCCGCAATCCCGACGAACGCCGCGTGGATGCCTACGAAGATTTGTTATTGGATGTGATGAAGGGTGACCGTTCGTTGTTTTTGCGGTTTGACGAAGTGGAATACGCTTGGCGCATCGTTGACCCGATTCTGCAAAATTGGGTCACCGAGCGGGACTACATCGCCACCTATCCGGCTGGTTCCTGGGGGCCGGAAGAAAGCCGCCGCTTGTTCGAGAAGGAAGACCAGTACTGGCGCAGTTCCTTGATGCCGGAGTGTCAGTCATAACTGCGACTCCCTCGGTTTCTGTTAACAATGTGTCATGATGCGGTAGCGCCAAACTTATTCCGTTTTCGGATTAAGTGTTTCGGGCTAACGGAAAACAAAGCTGTGTGAAATGCCGAGATAGCTGCGGCATTTCACACAGTTTTATGAATGCTAACAAAGCTCTGATTTTTTCGAACGAACGAAAATCTCATATTTTCAGGCGGTTAAGTCTTTGAGTTCCGTCATGGCGTAAACTTTGCTGCGCCAAATGCCACGATTAACTCCAGCATGGCCTGGCTTCGCGCATGGCATTTTCAGACCACGATATTTACCGAATTTTTTTAAGTACCCGCCCGCAAATCCAGCGTTTTTTGCAGCAGCGCATTCGGTGCGACGACACTGCGGCCGATTTGATTCAAGACATTTTTATGAGATTGACGCTGCTGAAGCCACCTCCCGCCAGTGAGACCGAAGTCCAGGCCTGGCTGTTTAAAGTGGCATCCAATCTATCTCTCGATCATCTGCGCACGCAAAAACGCCGTTGTGAATTGCTTGATCAATATCTGGGCGACGAAACCGACATCGACGCTTCGGCAGCGCCGGAACGAACGGCGGAAGCGCAAGATCAATTGCAGCACATTCAGCTGGCACTGGCCGATTTGCCTGATCAATGCGCCGAGATTTTATATTTAAGCCGTATCGAGGGCTTAAGCCATATTGAGATTGCCAAGCAACTGAAAATCTCGACCAGTTGGGTGGAAAAACAGCTGGCAAAAGCGTTGCTGCACTGCCGGCAGGCTGTTGATAGCCAATGTACTTAGTGTGGATTTAAGCGCCTTGGATCGTTATAGTAAATATCCCGCTCCAAACAACACCGTAATGAACGAAACTTCTTCAACTCGCCGAGCAGCTTTGCAGCAACAAGCCGTTGCCTGGCACGTGCGCCTAAAGTCCGGTGCTGCCGATGACACGTTATTGGCTGAGTTCGAAAACTGGCGGTCGCAAACCCCCGAACACGAGCAAGCCTATCGTGATGTCGAGACCCTTTGGCAACACCTGCCGCGGCCGCTGCTCGCTGACCGGCAACGCCGCCGCGCGCTAGCGATAAGGCAGCGGCGAGGGCGCAGGCTAAAGCGCGGATTGGGCTTGGCTGCGGCCGCTTCGCTGCTGCTGAGCGTGATGAGTAGTTTTTATCCGGATTACTTGCAACATCCTCTGGCAGACTACCGTACCCGGATCGGCGAGCAGACCTCAATTACGCTGGCCGACGGCAGCATCGCGCACCTGAATACCGATACCGCCATCGATGTGTCAATCAATGCCAATGAGCGGCGCATTGAATTGCTGCGCGGCGAGGCCGAATTTGACGTGGCGCATGACGAGCACAAGCCGTTTCGGGTCGTATCCGGTTCTACGTCCACAGAAGCGTTGGGCACCCAATTCATCGTCCGTTACGACGGCCAAGCCGGCGCGGTTACGCTATTGCAAGGCAAAGTCCGCAGTAGCCGGCCGTCCGCGCACGGTGCGCAAGCCGATAGCGCCACGCTGCAACCCGGCCAACAACTATGCTTCAATGCCGAGATGTTGGGCGTGCCGCAAGCAGTCGAATTAAGCAACGCCGACGCCTGGCGCCGTGGCCGCTTGTTGATGAATTTCGTACCGTTAAAACAGGTTATCGCCGAAATCAACCGCTACCGGCGCAGCCAAATCCGTTTATTGGACGACAGGCTGGCGGAGCGGGAAGTCAACATCGCCGTCGACATCCAGCAAATCGATGCCTGGCTGGAAGCCCTGCAACAGACCTTGCCGGTTAAAGTCATCCATGCCGGGCCGCTGGTGTTTTTGCAGTCCTGATGGCCGCTTTGCTGCCTGCGACAATTTGTCACACATCCTTTAGTACGGCTCAGCCAGCCGCCAATCGTTCTCAGCTAAAACCCACTCAAACTGAGGACACATCATGAGAAAAACCGGAAACCCAAGCGGGACGCGAAAAGCCCGCACTAAAGGCTCATCCGCAATCGGCGCATTGCCGCTTTGTCTGAGCTTGATAAGCGCTGCGACGCTGCCGACGGCTCAGGCCGAAAGCCCCAGTGCCAACAGCGAAAGCCGCACCTACAACATCGCTGCGCAGCCTTTGTATTCCGCGCTCAGTGCGCTGGCCGAACAGTCCGGCGTGCAGTTTGTTTACAACTCGGAGTTGGTCAAGGGTGTCGATTCGCAAGGCGTTAGCGGACAGTATTCACTGGAAGACGCATTGAAACGCTTACTGTCCGGGTCGGGGATTAGTTATCGATTCAGTAGCGGTAACACCGTCACGCTGCAAAATACGGCCGAGTTGGAGCCGCAATCGGCTGCAACGATGCCGGCTGTGACGGTCGTTGGCAAAACCGATCTCAACTCCGATGATCCCTACAACTTGAGTTATACCCGCACCAACACGGCGCTGGCGACCAAAACCGACACACCCATCATGGAGACGCCTGCCTCCATTCAAGTCGTCAACAAGGCGGTGCTGCACGATCAACAATCCTACCGCTTACAGGACGCCATCAAGAATGTCAGCGGCGTGCAGTCTTACCATTCGTATGGCGGCGACCACGAACAATTCGTGATGCGTGGTTTTCTGCAAAGCACCGTCAACTATCGCAACGGCATCCGCATACCGTTTACTAAATTCGATCTGGCCAACGTCGAGCGCGTGGAAGTGATTAAAGGCGCATCGGCCATGCTGTTCGGCTTCGGCGATCCCGGCGGCTTGATCAGTACCGTGACCAAGCAGCCCAGCTCGACGCCCTACTATTCGCTGGAACAACGCTTCGGCTCCTACGATTTCTACCGTACCGAAGCCAGCGCTACCGGACCGGTCAGCAAGGAAGCCGGTCTGAATTACCGCCTGGACATGTCGTACCTGGATACCGGTTCGTTCCGCCAAAACATGGGTAATGACCGGATCTTTTTCGCGCCCACCCTGAGTTGGGAAGCCACGGCGGACACCAAGTTTACCTTGTCTTACGAGTATTTCGACGAGAACAACGCCTATGACTACGGTGTGCCCGCGGTCGGCAACCAATTGGCCAGAATTCCCATTTCCAGAACCTTCGTCGGCCGTTCGGATTTAAGAAATTCCACGACCAACAATTTGGTGGATTTCAGAATCGACCACCGCGTCAACGACCAGGTCAAGCTAAACGCCGGCGTGGTGTCGTCGCAGTATCAAAAGTATTGGCAGGGTTTCTATACCGGCCGCGTCAACGAAACCCCCGGCAACGCCTTCGGCAACGTGTCGCGCAATTACTGGTTTAGCCCGGAAAACGCCGAGTCACTGACCGCTTGGGTGAATGGCACTTTCGACTTCGAAACCTACGGCATCAAGCATAAACTGTTACTCGGTGGCGAGTACTACAACAGTCAATTGAAATACGAGGTTGCCAGCGGCGGGGTCGACACGATCAACATCTTTAACCCGAATATTGCGGCCGTTACCGACGCTCAGGTAAGCCGAATCCGGAGTGCGTCTTACAACGACGTCATCGCTACCGAGAACACCTCAAAGGCCATTTACTTTCAGGATCAAATGACGCTTTGGGACAAGCTGCACATTATGGGCGGCTTCCGCTATGACTGGGTGGATAGGATGCAAGACCTGAGCTGGTGGGCGCCGGACGGCAAGGACGCGCGTAACGACGATGTGGTCAGTCCCAGGGTCGGCATCGTTTACCAACCGTTAAAATGGTTGTCCTTGTTCGGCAGTTTCACCGAGTCGTTCGGTCCGGCCAACGATTACGACAACGGCGGCGCCAAGTTGTACGATCTATTCGATGCCACCCAGTTCGAGGGCGGGGTAAAAACTCAATTTTTCGACGGAAAATTCAACGCCAGCGTGGCTTACTTCGACCTGGAAAGAACCCAATTTTTCCAAGATCCCAACAGCGATGTGATCTATGCGCAAGTGCCGGTTAAGGGCAGCAGTAAAGGCGTCGAACTGGACGTACAAGGTCAGCTGTACGAGGGCTTGAGTGTCATCGGCACCTACGCTTACACCAACGCCAAGGTCATCGACGACACGGGGACACCAGCCAACATCGGCAACTGTATGCCTTTTGCGCCCAACCATCAAGGCAGCGCTTGGTTGAAGTATGACTTCGACGGCGACATGCTGAAAGGCTTTAGTGTCGGCGCCGGGGTCTACGTTTCCGGACGCCGTTACGGCGACGCCGCGAACAGCTATTTCGACAGATCCTATGCTCGGCTGGATTTGATGGCGGCCTACAAGCGCAAACTGGGCGGCATGAATTTGACCACCCAAGTCAACATCAATAACGTCAACGATGCCGAGTATTACGTGCTGCGCTCGCGCCGCACCAATCTGCCCGCCGAGCCGTTGGCGGTCATGGGCTCAATCAAGCTGGAGTATTAGACCGTTCTATGGGTCACGTTGGGGTGAGGTAACGAACCCCAACATTTTTGGCCTCTAAATTACCGGTATCGTTGATGTTCTGTTGCCGATAGCTGGAGGATGGTTTTGAGGTTGTTGTGTTGGGGTTCCTTTAATCACCCCAACCTACGCTGGCCTGGCAAAATGGGACTGGGATTTTCCGGGGCCTAAACGTCTTATTCAGGTATCGACGCCTTTTGTTTTCGCACCCTTTACGTGACCTTTTCGCTATCGCCATGACTGCCGTCCCTCAACCATCGCGCTCGACCATTCCGGCGACTCCGCAAAACTCGGCCTTGTCCCGCCTGAAAGCCCGCCGCAAACGCTGGCTGGACGTGCATTTGTGGCTGGGTGTGAGCTTGGGGTTTTTGCTGTCGATTTACGGGATTACCGGCAGCTTTCTGGTTTTTTACGCCGAGATCGACGAATGGCTGCATCCCGAATTATTGGTGGTTGAACAACCGGCGGGTGCACAGTATCGGCCGCTGGCCGAAATCTTTGCCGCCGGCAAAACCGTGATGCCGCCGAACGCCAAACATATTTTTTCGGTATATCCGCGCAATGCGGAGGCCGCCTTCAAACTGCGTTACCAATTTCCAACCACCGATACCGAAAACGAACGCTGGATCGTCGGCGTCAACCCGTATACGGCGCAAGTCACCGGAAAAATGTTGCTGACCCGCTCCGGCGATTGGCTGCCGGCAACCTTCATCGATTGCGTGTTCGAATTGCATTACGCCTTGTTGATTCCGTCCGAGGACATCAGCGCCGTCATCGTTGGCGTCTCGGCGGCGCTGCTGATTATCTCGACGCTGACCGGCCTGATCGTATGGTGGCCGTTGACCGGACATTGGCGCAACGCATTAACCTTCAAGGCCAAGGCCGGCAAAGTGCGCTTCAATTACGATCTGCATAAAACCAGCGGTTTTTACACCTTGCTGGTGATGTTGCCGGTTCTGTTCTCAGGGATTTACATGGTGCTGCCGCACAACGTGGTGCCGGTGCTGGAACTGTTCTCGCCGGTGACTTACCGCTACTGGTTTCAATCCCAACCGCCTTATCCAAATGCTCCGGCCATCGGTATGGATCAGGCGGTGGCGATTGCCTTTAAGCAGTATCCGCAAGGCCGGCCGCACTGGATTTATGGGGCTGCGGAACCGACTAAAACCTATACGGTGTGCCAGGACGGCGTCGATGCACCCGGCAGTATTTTGCAACGCCGCTGCACGGTGATCGACCGTTACAGCGGCAAGATTCTGGATCTGGACGACCCCAGCCTGCTGACCGCCACGGCCGGCGAAATCTTTACTCATTGGCAGTGGCCGTTGCATTCCGGCCAGGCCTTTGGCATGACCGGGCGGATTTTGGTGTTTATCACCGGTCTGGCTTGTCCGGTGTTGTTTGTCACCGGCGTGATCCGCTGGCGGCAAAAAGCCGCAACCCGGCGCAAACGGAAGGGCTGAAACTGATCGGTGATCAGGTACTGCAACGATTGGGCAATAGGCAAAACTTCTGCCATTGTATTGCTGACAATGTTTTCCGAATGTTGCAATCTTGTCGCATCACTGTCTCAAAACAATACATACAAACTGTGACACATACCTGAAAGTCCTTGTGTTTCCAGGCTTGCGGGCGTGGTGTTCCATGGCATTGATATTGCTGCGGGTCAATTGAAAACCATTGGGATTTTCAAGAGGGCGTCAGGTGCGTGCCAAAGCCTGTCGCCGATTTTTTGGCAATGTCATTAAGGTGATGAGATGAGTGAAGTGATATGGGTCGGTTTGATTATGTTGATTGTGGCTGCCTGCGCATTCGCGCCCTTGGGTTGCATGCTGTCGGCTTATGCAAAGTCCGTTAAATCCAGCGGCGCTAGTAAAGCAGCAGGCGATGTCAGTGGTTCAGCGCCGGGACTGCCCGAGGATTCGGTCCTCAAGCGGCATTTTTTGACGCAATTGCAAAGCGAGATTGAGGCAACCTTGTTTCCGCGGCCAACCGATTCGATGCTGCAACGACATTACGATGCCTTGGTGGCGGCCAAGCTGGAAAACCGTTTGCAGATTATTGGAAAGTAAGCCCTGGTTGTTAAGGTCGCTTTGATGTTCCTGAGGGTACTGAGCCTGTCGAAGGACGCACCAGCCTGGACTTCGACAAGCTCAGCCCAAACGGCATAGCCTTGATCAATAGGGCTTGATTGAGAATCAGGCCAGGCGCTGACCAAGCAGCGCCTATGTTGCCGATACCCGTCATACCAGCAGTTTTTCTAAAAGCCAATGCGTATTTTGCTGGCGTTCTACCCGTCCGATTAGCGAAAATAGACGGCAGATGTGTCGCCTAGTAGCGATTTTTCCGTCACTCAGACCAAGCCTGCATGCTAAACGCCGCCGATCTCGATACCTTGTTTTTGACCTTTCGCGTGGCCAGTCTGGCTACCTTACTCTTGCTATTATTGGGCACGCCACTGGCCTGGAAGTTGGCGCGCAGCCGCTCGCGCTGGAAAGGCGTCATCAATAGTGTGGTGGCATTGCCGTTGGTGTTGCCGCCAACGGTATTGGGTTTTTACTTATTGGTGTTGATGGGGCCGGCCGGACTAGTGGGAAAATTCACCCAATGGCTGGGTATCGGCACTTTACCGTTCAGCTTTGGTGGTTTGGTGGTGGCGTCGGTATTGTATTCGTTGCCGTTTGTGGTGCAACCTTTACAAAATGCCTTCGTGGCGATGGGCGATGCGCCGCTGGAAGCCGCTGCGACCTTGGGCGCCGGACCGCTGGATCGGTTTTTCAGCGTGGCGCTGCCATTGGCGAAGCCGGGATTTTTAACTGCCGGGGTGCTGGGTTTTACCCATACCGTCGGCGAATTCGGCGTGGTATTGATGGTCGGCGGCAATATTCCCGACAAGACCCGCGTGGTATCCGTGCAAATTTACAATCATGTCGAAGCCTTGGAATACGGCCAGGCACATTGGCTGGCCGGCGGCTTGCTGATCTTTTCTTTCTTGGTGTTACTGCTGTTGTACAGCAGCCAACAAACCCAAACGCTGACGCAATCCTTGAAATGATTATGTCCCCAGTGCCCAGCATTCAGGCGCGCCTGCGCTTGGCGTATGACCAATTTGCTTTGGATGTCGATTTAAACCTGCCCGCCAGCGGCGTGACGGTGCTGTTCGGTCATTCCGGTTCCGGTAAGACCACCTTGTTGCGGTGCATCGCCGGCTTGGAACGGCCGACGCAGGGCTTTTTGAAAATCGGCGCAACGCTTTGGCAAGACAGTGAACACGATTTTTTCCTGCCCACCCATCGCCGTAATTTGGCCTATGTGTTTCAAGAAGCCAACCTGTTTCCGCATCTTTCGGTACGGGGTAATTTGGATTATGCCGTGCGGCGTTTGCGAACTAAAGATAGGCTGTTTTCCCTGGGGCAAGCGATTGAATTACTGGCGATAGGACCGTTGCTGGAGCGTTTGCCGGACCGCTTATCCGGCGGCGAACGGCAACGGGTAGCGATAGCCAGGGCCTTGGCCGCCAGTCCGGATGTGTTGTTGATGGATGAGCCGCTGGCCGCGCTGGATGAGCAACGCAAGCAGGACATCCTGCCTTACCTGACCGGCTTGCATCAGAATCTGCAAATCCCGATTCTGTACGTCACCCACTCCTTGCAAGAGGTCAATCAACTCGCAGACCATCTATTGGTGATGGCTGCCGGCAAAGCAGTAGCGTGCGGGCCGTTGGCAGAAACCTTGACTCGGCTGGACGGCCCCATGGCTTTGGACCGGCAAGCGGCCAGCGTTTGGCAGGGCAAGTTGATCAGCCACGAAGCCGAATATCATCTCAGCCATGCCGAATTCGCCGGCGGCAGCTTGAGTTTGCCGTATTTGGACATGCCGGTCGGTAGCCCGGTGAGAATCAGAATTTACGCCCGCGACGTCAGTATTACCCTGCAACCGCCGGAAGCCTCCAGCATCCTGAATATTCTGCCGGCCAGGGTGCTGGCGCTCAGCGAAATGGGGCAAGGCCAAACCGTCGTGCAACTGGCGGTCGGCGACGAGGTTTTATTGGCGCATATCACCCAAAAATCGGCGATGTTGTTAGATGTGCAGCCAGGTATGGCCGTCTACGTACAAATCAAGGGTACTTCCATAGTTCGGTAAGGATTACCACTCACTTTTACGGATCGGCTGCAAATTGCGCTGCCCGCTGCCTTAGCGCCGAGCCGATTACTTGTCGCTGGTGCGCAATTCCGCCGCATGAAATGTGATAGCCCTCAAAAAACGCAATGAATTTGTCGATGTTGGCGCGTTGCGGACGCCTTATCGGCATTTAGCGACTATCTTGATAAACGGTTTGCCGGAGAAGGTATCGCTGGATGGATAGCCGACGGCCCTCCTCGTCAAAATAGTTGTCACCTCAAAATAATAAAAAAAATGAAATCAACGATATGGCTGACTGGCCGGTATCAAACACAAGCGACGAATCGATTAAATCTGTTCCTGTTCGGTGTGGCGCTTAACATCAATATCTTCGGTAGCGCGGTAGCCGATAACGCGCCGGATATCGAAGCTTTTTCCATCAACGAACTGATGCAAATGGAAGTGTCCTCGGCGTCCAGAAAATCGCAGACCGTATCCGATACCGCGGCGGCGGCGTTCGTGATCAGTCAGGAAGACATTCGCCGTTCCGGTGCTACCAGTATTCCCGACGCACTGCGCCTGGCGCCCGGTCTTGAGGTAGCGCAAATCAACGCCAGTGTCTGGGCGGTGACCGCGCGTGGCTTCAATAGCCGTTATGCCAATAAATTGCTGGTACTGATGGACGGCCGCAGTGTTTATACGCCTTTATTTTCCGGGGTGTTCTGGGATTTGCAGGACACCCTGATGGAAGACATCGAGCGTATCGAGGTCATCCGCGGACCGGGCGCGGTGATGTGGGGCGCCAACGCGGTAAACGGGGTGATCAATATCATTACCAAGAAGGCCAAGGACACCCAAGGCAATTTGTTCGTGGCCGGTGGCGGCAATCAGGAGCGCGGCTTTGCCGGTTACCGGCACGGTGGCCGTATCGGCGACGACGGCAGTTACCGGGTGTACGCCAAAACCTTTGAACGCGATACTTTTGTTAATGCGGCCGGAGACAGGCTGCACGACGATTGGCGCTCGGTGCAGGGCGGTTTTCGTATCGATGACCGGATCTCCAACGACAGCCGTTACACGATACAAGGCGATGTTTACCGCAAGACCATAGGCAATACCGTCACGCCGCAAACGGTGCTGCCGCCGTTTAACCGCGAGTTCAGCTTCGACGACCATGCCGACGGCGCCAACCTGCTGGCGCGTTGGGAAGGTAATTTCAGCGACGGTTCTGAATTCATGCTGCAAGGCTATTACGACCGGGTCGCTTTCAGTGCCGCAGCGTTGTCCGACAGTCAGGACATGGTGGACATCGATTTTCAGCATCGCCTGCATCCCAATGCCGACCACGATTTGATGTGGGGCGCCAGTTACCGATTCATTCACAGTACCACGGTCAACACTTCGGCTATCGCCTTCACACCCAACAGCTTGGGTTACCACAACGGCAGCGTGTTCGTACAAGACGACATCACGTTGATTGACAACACTCTGCGCCTGACGCTGGGTACCAAGTTGGAAGAAAGCCATTTCGGTAACACGCAAGTGCAGCCCAACGCCCGTTTGATGTGGACGCCGGACCAAGTGCATTCGCTGTGGGCTTCGGTTTCCAGGGCGTCGCGGACACCGGCGCGCGGCGAAGCGCAGGCCAATGTGGGGCTGGGTGGGGTCCCTACCGGTTTGCCGGCGCCTTTTGATCAGATCCAGGTCATCGCGCAGCCCGACCCCAAGCTGCGCGCTGAAAAAATCTTTGCCGCCGAAATCGGTTACCGTACCCAGTGGACCGAAAAATTCTCCACCGACATTACCGCCTTCAGCAATCATTATTCCGACTTGGTGATGTTCCGCCGCGGCGAGTTGGTGGGGCTGACCCAGTCTTTGATCTGGAGTAACGCCCAGCAAGATTTCACCACACGCGGCATCGAGATTGCCAGCGAATGGCATGTGTTGGATTGGATGCGCTTCAGCGGCAATTACAGCCACCTGAAAATGGAAATCCCCCAGGATCCGCTCAATCCGGATATCGCCGGTCTGAGTCCTCGCCATCGCGGCTCTTTGCGCTGGCAGATGGATTTGCCGGAAAAAATCAAGCTGGACTTTACCCTCAGGCATGTCGGCCGCTTGCATTCCAACAGCCAGGCCGTACCGGCCTACACCACCTTCGACGCCAGACTGGCTTACGAACCCTATAACGGTGTGGAGTTTGCCGTCATCGCCCAAAACCTGTTCTCGCCCAGCCATCCGGAATATAAAGACTCATCCGCACTGTCCTTGCCGAGTAGCGCGGTGGAAGTCCCGCGCTCGATCTACGGCAAACTCAGCTGGCGCTTTTGATTTTTCAACCCGTAAAGAGTATCGACCATGCGTAAGCTCTGGAAAAAATTGCCCTGGATTATTGCCGGGATTGTGTTGATTGTCGGCCTGCTGAAGCCGCCTTTATTGCCTTGGCTGTTGTTAGTATTAACCGTGCTCGCGTGTTTGTTCCTGCCGCGCCGCGGGCTGATCGGCCCGGTCGAATTACCGGCCGACGATGCGTTTTTACCCAGCGAACAAGTGCAGTGGTGGTATTGGACCGGGCATTTATTCACCGACGACGGCCGCCGCTTCGGCTTCGAACTCGTGTTTTTCTCGTTCGACAGTTTGGTGATTTTTCGCGATCAGCTGGTGCAGGCGGCGGTTACCGACGTGAATGGCCAGCGTTTCTCGTTCGAAGAGTTCGTCGAATTCCATCTGCCCAAACGCATCCCCAACGGCTTCAATCTGACTTCCGGCGCCGACAATAAAGTCACGGCGGTTGGCGGCGACGGCCATGACCGCTTGCACGCGCAAGTCGGCGACTATGTGCTGGATCTGGAACTGAAAGCCACGCAGGCTCCGGCTTTGCATTACGGCGGCGATCCCCATCCTTATCGTTTCGGCGGCTACACTTATTATTACTCGCGGCCGAAAATGGCGACTACCGGCACTATCAGTATCGGCGGCCAGACTTTTCAAGTCACCGGCAACAGCTGGTTCGACAGACAATACGGCGAACTCTATCAAGCCATTCTGCAGGGTTGGCAATGGTTTGCGATTGAACTCGATGACAACCGGCAAATCATGTTGTTCGACTTCAAGGGCAGTGACACGTCGGTCGAAAAATCCGGCTCGATTACCGATGCCCAAGGGCAAACCGTCACGCTGGCGGCACACGAATTTGCGGTTACCGTGCTGGGCGAATGGGTTAGTCCGAATACCGGCTGTACCTATCCTTCCGGTTGGGAAGTCGAGGTGCGCGGCGAAAAATTTACCGTGCAGCCCTTGGTGCAGGATCAGGAATTACGCGCGCAGCATACTCTTTGGGTGGGGCCGACATACTGGGAAGGTGCGTGCAGCGTAGCCGGTGCCTCCGCCGGAAATGCCTACGTAGAATTGAACGGTTTTTGCCGTTGCCCCGGCCGAGGCGGTTAAACTATTAAATCATTCGACATCAAGCGTAGAAACGCTAGCCGGTCCCTGACAAGACTACTGGGGTTTGCGTTTCTACTTTCACAAACTTGATTGCCGGCTTCCGCCAAACCACATCGTCGTAAAGCTACCCGGACGGTTCTTAACCAAAACCCGATGCAAAAAGGATCTCGCATACATTCCGAAATGGCCGGACAGAAACGTTTAGCTGACGCGATGGGCGTGATGCGGGGTATTGTCAAAAACTATCTGCGCCCGCGTTTTTTCGCGCCGCAATCCAGGCGCTATCTGGCGCGCCAATGGGTTTTCGCCTGTCTTTGCCTAGTGGTGCCAGGCTGGCAGGTATTGCCGGCCGCCAGCCTGTCGGAGGCGCAGATCAAAGCCGCCTATCTCTACAATTTTGCTAAATTCGTGGAATGGCCCGCCGACGTATTGCCGCCAGGCGCGGACATTTTGCTCTGTGTGGTCGGCAATAGTGTGCTGGACAGCGAGTTGCAAGCGCTGGACGGGCGCAAGGCCGGCGAACGCATTTTGCGGTTTGTCCAACATAGCAATACCGATCCCGACTTGACTACTTGCCATCTGTTGTTTCTCGGCAGCTCCGAGAAATCTCACTTTGTGGTGACCTTAAAAGCACTAGGCGATGCGCCGGTGCTGACCCTATCCGACATCGACGACTTTGCCGAAAAAGGCGGCGGTATCAGCTTGCTGTTTCGCGAAAACAAGGTGGTATTTGAAGTGAATCTGGAACCGATTCGTAACGCCCGGCTGCATTTGCCCGGCCAACTGTTGAATATTGCCGCCATTGTTTACGGGAGATAGTGTGATGCGCGTTTTGCCCAATTTTGCCGACTGGTCTCTGCGGCGCAAACTGGTGTCCATCATCATGTTCAGTTGTGCGGTATGCCTGTTCGTCAGTCTATCGGTGATGGTGGTTAGTTCGGTGGTGAGCCGCTATCGCAGCGTATTGCACGAATTGTCCAGTTTGGCGGACGTGTTGGCCGAAAACGGCCAAGCCGCGTTGGTGTTTGCCGATAAAGCCGAAGCCAGCCGTTTGCTGGAGTCGTTGAAAGACCGGCCGGAGCTGTATGCGGCCTGGATGGTGTCTGTCGATGGTAGCGTACTCGCTTCATGGAGCCGGGGAACGGCGAATATTGATGTACCCAGTGACTTTCGCCGGCCGTTCCGTGAACTGCGCACCAACTTCTGGAGCCGGCGCGCCGAGCTATTCACGCCGGTGATCAAAAATACCGAGTTGGTCGGGTTATGTGTTGTTACAAGCCGATTTCACCGCGCAATGGAACGATCAACTGGTCGATTTGGGCAAGAGTTTGGGGGCGGCGGGGCTGGCGCTGATATTGGTTTATCTGTTGGCAATCCGCTTGCAGCGCATCATTTCCAGGCCGATAGAGGAGTTGGCGACGGCCGCGCGGCTTATCGCCGAGGATAAAAATTACACTTTGCGGGTGACGCAGCGCGACCGAGACGAGATTGGCGATTTGGTGCAGGCGTTTAATACCATGTTGGGCGAGATCCAATTGCGCGATGAAACCCTTACCGGGCATCGGGACCGCCTGGAAGCCGAAGTGGCGCAGCGTACCGAAGAATTATTGCAAGCCAAAGACGAAGCGGAAGCCGCCTCGCGCTCCAAAGGTATGTTCCTGGCAAATATGAGTCATGAAATCCGCACACCCATGAACGCGATCATCGGTTTGTCGGATTTGGCCTTGAACAGCGATCTGTCGCCCAAGCTGCGCGATTATCTGCAGAAAATTCACACCTCATCGCTGGCCTTGCTGGGGATTACCAACGACATTCTCGATTATTCCAAGGTCGAAGCCGGCCGCATGGAATTGCAGGCCGAAGCGTTTAGTTTGGAGGATGTGCTGGAGAATGTACTGAATCTGTTCATCGTCCGCGCCGAGGAAAAAGGCCTGGAACTGGTGCTGGAACTGGATTCCGCTTTGCCGCCGCGCTTGATTGGCGATGCGTTGCGCTTGGGGCAGATATTGAACAATCTGGTGGGCAATGCGGTGAAATTTACCGAGGCCGGGGAAATTCATATCAAAGTTTCCCAGTTGGCAAAAACCCACGGTTACTCCACTTTGAGTTTTTCGGTACGTGATACCGGTATCGGCATGTCTGCGGAGCAGCTCGAGCATTTGTTTCATGCCTTTACCCAGGCCGACGGTTCGATTACCCGCCGTTTCGGCGGCACGGGGCTGGGATTGACCATCAGCAAGCGGTTGGTGGAAATGATGGGCGGTAATTTAGCCGTGCAGAGCCAACTTGGCGAAGGCAGTCTATTCGAGTTTACGCTGCTGCTGCCGTTTCCGTCTGAGCAGAAATCCCGACAAATTCCCGGCCATCTGCAAAGCATGCGGGTGTTGATCGTCGATGATTTGGACATTTCCCGGCAGATGTTGCGCGATATTTTGCTGGCCTGGGGCTTTCAGGTCGAGGAAGCGGCATCCGGCGCACAAGCCTTGGAAGCGCTGCGCGCCGCCAACGACGCTGATCGGGACTTCGAATTGGTGTTGCTGGATTGGAAAATGCCCGGTCTGGATGGTGTGCAGGTCACCAGGGAGATTCGGGAGATGGTGCGCCGCACCGAAATCCGCAACGCCCCGGTCGTGATTATGGTGACCGCCTTCAGCCGTGAGAAATTGTTAAGTGCGGCCGGCGATGCGGTACCCGATGATATTTTGGTCAAGCCGGTGATGCCATCCACCTTGCTGGAAGCCTTGACGCGCTTGCAGGGCGGCAATCCCGAGCAAGGCAATGAACAAAGCCGGCCGCTGTTGGCGGGTATGGCCGCTTCGATACGCGGGGCGCGCATTTTGTTGGTGGAGGATAACGAGGTTAACCAAATGGTAGCCAGGGAATATCTGGAAAGCTCCGGCTTGCGCGTCACTGTAGTTAACAACGGCCGGGAAGGGGTGGAGGCGGTCAGGAAAAATCGTTACGACGCGGTGCTGATGGACTTACAAATGCCGGAGATGAGCGGTATCGAAGCGACCCGGCTGATCCGCCAGGATGCGCGGTTTGCCGATTTGCCCATCATTGCCATGACGGCTGCGGTGCAGGAGCGTGAGCGCAACGATTGTTACGCTGCCGGCATGAACGATCATATAGGCAAGCCGGTGTTGCCGCAGACTTTGATGGCTGCCCTGTTGCGCTGGATAAAGCCGTCCGAACGAAGTGTGTCGGTCGAGCCGGTGCCGCCGAAACCGGAGTCTATAGTCTCCGGCCTATCCAGGGAGCTGCCTGGATTCGATATGGGGTATATTCGGATTATGATTGGCGAGGACAGCCATAAATTGCAACTTTTGTTCGAGTGCTTTCGAGATAAATTTGCCGATACCATGCAACGCCTCAGAGCGTTGCATGGCGCCGGAAAAACCGAGCAGGCGGTTGATTTGCTGCACAATTTGAAGGGCGCAGCCGGCGTGCTTGGCGCTGTAGAACTGAGCCGGGCCGCGGCGAACTTGGAGGAAGCTTTGCATGTCGGTATGCCGTTTGACGCTAGCCTCCCCGCATGCGAGGCCAGTCTGACGGCCACCCTGAACACGATTGCCGATTTCACCGCTATGGGTGCCGTTGCCGAGCCACAGAATCAAGCCGCCGATTGGTCGGCGGCAGACGAGTTGGCCGGCCAGTTGCGCGACTTGTTGGAAGGTAGCGATTTTGTCCCCAATGATTTGATCGAGCAATTGAAGGCCGCGCTACCTTGTCCGGAAACCCGGCTACTGATAAAAAAAATAGAAAAACAGGTCGGCAATATCGACTACGGTCAGGCTAGAGTGACCTTGGCGGAGTTGCTGGCCTTGATAGCGTCACAGCGACAAAACAGAGGATAGTCATGACTGCCGAGATCTCCAAGCCCTTGATTTTGATCGTAGACGATACGCCGACCAACATTCAGGTGTTGGCTGAAAATTTGATCGACGAGTATCGCATCAAGGTGGCGGTCAGCGGCGAGGCGGCGCTGGAGGCCATCGACCGGCAAGGTCCGCCCGATTTGATCCTGTTGGATGTGATGATACCGGGCATGGACGGTTATGAAGTCTGCCGGCGTCTGAAAAGCGACCCGCAAACTGCGGCAATCCCGGTGATATTTGTGACGGCAATGAACGCGGCGACCAACGAAGAATACGGGCTGAATTTGGGGGCGATGGACTACATTACCAAGCCGTTTTATTTGCCGGTGGTTAAGGCGCGGATCCGCAATCATATCCGCCTGAAACGGATGACGGACATGTTGGAAGCGATGGCCTGGATGGATGGCCTCACCGGTATCCCCAATCGCCGGCGCTTCGATCAGGTCTTGGAAAACGAATGGAAGCGCGCGCAGCGCAATCAGTTGCCCTTGGCTTTAGTGATGGTGGATGTCGATTATTTTAAAGCTTATAACGATTGCCACGGCCACGGCGCGGGCGACATTTGTCTGCGGCAGGTGGCCACCATATTGGCGGCTTCGGTGAGTCGCTCCGGCGATTTGGTGGCGCGTTACGGTGGGGAGGAGTTTGTGATGCTGATGCCGGAAACCGACATTGAAGGCGCGCAGCGCGTATCCGAATTGCTGTGCCGGCGTGTTGAAGCGCAGCAAATTTCACATACCCGCTCCAGCGTTTCGCCTTGGGTGACGATTAGCGCCGGTTTTGCGGTGGTGGTGCCGGCGCTGCAACAATTGCCGTCCGAATTACTGGACGAGGCTGATCGGCAGTTGTATTTGGCTAAAGAAAACGGTCGAAACGGCGCCCGCGGAAGCTATTCGACCGTTTAGCCCGGCCGCGTGTCCTCACCGGCCGAGCTGCGGGATTTTTTAAGCAGCCACAGCCGAAGCTTGCACCGATTGCAGGAAATCCTGGCAGTCGGCGTTAATCAGTTCAAAGCCCATTTTCGCACTAAAGCGTTTTTCCTTGTCGGTAGGGTTTTTTCTTAAAAACCAGCCTCTATGTTCGTCGGCGCCATAGGTGATGTCGCTCATCACCATCCGCTCGGAATCGCGATTGAGCGGCAAACCCAACAACAGGTATTTTTTGCCTTTGCGGTACTCCTTTAAAAAGTCCGGAATCGCGAAACCGCCCATCAGCTCGGTGATGTAATCCACATAGTCGGCATCGGAGGCGATGTAATTGGCTTCGGGTTTTGGCGTGCCCATCGGTTTAAACAAAATCGGCAGATTTCTATCGACTTGTTCCTGCGGAATCTCAAAATATTGGCTGCCGTCGTAATGATAAATTTTGAAGCGAAAGGCGGTAGCGACGATGCGGGCCACGCCGACGATTAGCGTGTGTTCTTCGTCGGCATAACTGTCTTGCAATTGGGTATCCCGATTAATGTCGATCACATACTTGGGCCGCCATTCTTTCAGCCAGTCGTGCATCGATGCGCGGGTGTATTGAATTTGTCCGTAGGTTTTGTCAAGAAACTGCGATACATAGTTGCGGCCGCGCTTCAGTTCCTGGTTCATCGCTGCGCGCGGAAACTCGTACATCAGTTTCGGCGCCATCGGTTTGCCGCCGTTCATCGCCAAAATGAGGCTGTCGCTGTCGGCGGGCATCGGCTCTTGCGTCAGTTTGCTTTTGGCGTCGAACACCGCTCCCGGCCCCAGATAGGGAATGACTTGGTTATCGTACAAACCGCTTAGAATTTCGGAAAATACCGTATTTGACATGGTTGGCCCCAGCTAAATAAAAAGTAATGCTTAGTTAATGCAAAATTCAATCCAGTTTGCTTATTTGCTTACAGGCCTTATGTTGTATGGCTTGCAGGTTTTTGCGGCGCGGGTGGAAAGGCAACAACCGTATAAACTTAGGTGAAATTGTCGTAACTGCGACAAATTTTCGGAGTGATGGCCGACACGCGGCTGCGGTTGAAGTATTTGCTCGAATTAAAAATATCCATTGCAAAGAGATGAGCCGTTGTTCGCGGTTTCGGTTTGTCGGTCCAGAATATCAGCCCAAGGCGTTTGCTCGAAAATTAATCATTTTGGCCTGACAATAATAATCGGGTTAAAGTCTTGCGAAAGCGCATTAGGCTTATTTATTGTGTTGGTCATACCGTGTTCGATCAGGCTCGGACTGGCTGGATTGATATGCCCGTTTTCCGATCAGCAGCACCTGCTTTTCTATAGTTGCAAAAAGAGGTATAGCCATGTCCGATATGCTTATTTTGGGTACCCGCAAGGGTACGGTCATATTTGATCGGACGAAAAGCGCTTGGCGTCCGCGTCCCATCGCTCACGCCGGCATTCCGGTCTGCTACGCCGCGCGCGATCCGCGCGACGGCAACTTGTGGGCTTCGCTGGATCATGGTCATTGGGGGCCGAAGCTGTCGCGGTCGCGCGATGGCGGCGAGACCTGGGAAGATGTGTCGTCGTTAAAGTATCCGGAAGGCGCGCGCTACATCGTCAAGTACCTCCCAACGCCGGATTTCGATCCTGAGGCCCCGGTTAGACAGGCCGAGTATCAGGATGCCACGGTGTACAAGATCTGGCATCTGGCCTTCGGCAGTGCCGAACAACCCGGCAGGATTTACGCCGGCACCATTCCCGGCGGGCTCTTTGCCAGCAACGATGGCGGCGACAGCTGGACGCTAAACCGGCCGTTGTGGAATCACGAGAGCCGAGGCGGCGATTTGTTTGCCGGCGAGGCGACCAGTAAGAATCGCTGGGGTGGCACCCCGGCCAGTATCGATTACGGCGTATTCGAACCGGGCATTCATTCCGTCGTTGTTGATCCGCGCGATCCGAATCGGATCCATGTCGCCGTATCGTCGGCTGGCGTACTGGAAACCGCGGACGGCGGCCAGACTTGGCAAGGTCGAAATAGCGGCTTGTTGATGGACTATCTGCCGAATCCGGCGGCGGATTGGGGGCATGATCCGCATTTTATGACCAACTGCACAGGGCAACCGGATCACCTTTGGCAGCAAAATCATTGCGGGGTGTTTTATAGTGATGATGGTGCGCGACATTGGCGCAAGGTCAGTGTGCCGGATGCCGGCGTACATTTTGGTTTTCCGATTGCCGTCGATGCGCGCGATGGCCGGACCGCGTGGGTCGTGCCTGCCCGAGCGGATTCGGAACGCATGGCGATTGGTGGTGGTTTGTGCGTGGCCCGGACCACAGATGGCGGGCAGACTTGGCAAGCGTTTCGCGCCGGTCTGCCGCAGGAGCATGCTTACGATATTGTCCTGCGGCATGGGCTTGATATTGCCGGCGATTGCCTGTGTTTTGGCAGTACCACCGGCAACGTCTATTTGTCGGAAGACCGGGGCGAGACCTGGCAGTGTCTGGGTAACCATTTTCCGCCGGTCTATTCGGTACGTTTCGGTTAGCCGCCATGCCGACTGTGAAAATGACTTCGCACCTTTACCGGTTCTTTCCGGCGCTGGAGGAGCGCGACATTACGGTGCCGGCCGGCTCGGTGGCCGAGGTTTTGCAAGCCGTCAACCAGCTTGCTCCGGGATTCACCGATTACATACTGGATGAACGCGGGGCGCTACGCCGCCATGTTTATCTTAGCGTTGACGATACGATTGTGGTCGACAGAAAGACGCTTTCGGATCGGGTCCCGGAGCTTGGGGTTGTCTATATTTTTCAGGCACTGAGCGGCGGATAAGTGCTTTTGCCGGAAAGCATTCGATTGTCCAAGCACGGACTAATGCCAGCCACCGTATTGCGTTGTCGGGTCACCGCGAAAACCGGCTGTGGTCTTGTTGGCGTCCGGCACATGCGCGGTACTTTCCGCTGCTTGCACCATATTGTTATGGGTATAACCGCCCATGGCCTTGGCTTGTTTGGCGATGGCGGTGGTCGTGGGGTTGATGTCGTATTTGCTGGCGTCGGGATGGATCACCACGCTGATTAATTGCGCGTCTTTCGGCGCGTTGGGGGCGGTCGTGTAACTGAGAACGACCGGAAGCTCGGTGCCGGCGGGTACTTGAATTTCATAGCGCTGGCTATTGTTGAGCTCGGTACTGGCAAGCGTTTTTCCGGTTTCGGACAGTAAGCTGACGGTGCCGGTTTTGAGCGGTCCGGCGTTGTCGCTGACTGCACCGAGCAATGATGTGGTTCGCAGGGTTTGTTTGACCGCGGCTTTGCCTGAAGTGCTTGATTTTGCTTGGTCCTGGCCGCAACCGGACATTATCGGCAGGCTGAGGCAGGCGATCAGGGTAAGTGTGAATGTGGTCGGGTTTTTCATCGGTATCTCCGTCGGCGTTAGTTAAAGATACCCGCTAAACCGGCCACCGACAAGTGGGCTTTACGCGCCATCAATCGACATTGGGCGCTCATATAGCAGTTGAATAAAGCCGCTAAGGCCGTTATAGTTGCCCCACTTTTATACTTGTAAATCAATGCTATGCCATCATTCGACATCGTTTCAGAACTCGACAGCCACGAAGTAACCAACGCAGTGGACCAGGCCAATAAAGAAGTCTCCACCCGTTTTGATTTCAAAGGCTCGAATGCCTGTTTCGAGCAGCAGGAAGACAGTATCCTGATGAAAGCCGAATCGACCTTTCAACTGCAACAAATGTTACCGATTTTGTATGCCAAAATGGGTAAACGCGGTATCGATATTTCCAGTTTGGAAAGCGGCAAGATTCAGGATACCGGCAAAACCGCTCAGCAATCCATCACCTTGAAGCAGGGTGTGGGTAGCGATCTGGCGAAAAAAATCGTCAAGCTGATCAAAGATAAAAAGCTCAAAGTGCAGGCCGCGATCAATGGCGATAAGGTGCGCGTGACCGGTAAAAAGCGCGACGATTTGCAGGAAGTCATTCAAATGTTGCGCACGGAAGATTTGGAGCAGCCTTTGCAATTCAATAACTTTCGGGATTAGTCCTCACCATTACGCCGACGAGCTTATCCGGCGTTGCAGCTATGGTGCCGCGGGTGTGGATTCCGCAGGGAGTTTTCAGTTAAATTCTTCCGGTTGGCACAAGGCGTTCGGTAAGCTAATGATGTTGGTTGACGGACGCTGAGCAACATAAATTTGGTCGGGACTTGGTTAAAGCTATCGGGGGAGAGCGATATGAAAACGGTAATGATTGGTCAAAAAGTACCGCCCCTATCGGTTTCCGACTGGGTGCAGGGACAGCCTGTCAATTTCGAACAATTGCTTGGACAAGTCGTGTTGGTGGCGGTGTTTCAAGTCAACTGTCCCGGCTGTTTCTTGTCATGTCTGCCGCAGGTGTTGGCGTTAAAACAACGTTATGCCGAGCGCGGTTTGACCGTACTGGGGCTGGCCACCGCCTTTGAAGACTTCGATAAAAATAATCTGCAAAATCTAAAATGTTTGGTTGAGACCGGTGAGGTGATCGGCGAAACCTTGCGGGTTTTAACGGAACGAGGACTGCTACAGGACGGCAAGTTGCCGTATCGTATTGATTTTCCGGTAGCCATGGATAGATTGACCAAGCGCGAATTCGGCAGTATCGAAAGCGAAATTGACGCTTTTATCAGCCAACGCTTGAGCGATTTGGAACAAGACATCGGCTTACGCCAACCGCATGTGCGAGCGCAGGTAAAACAATATTTACAAACCCTGGATTATCATGCCGAAACCTTCGAGTTTTTCCAGTTACAGGGTACCCCGTCTTATATTCTGGTTGATAGAGCAGGCTTGCTGGTTCAATGCAGGTTTGGCGCGTATCCCGATCTGGAAACAGATATTCTCAAGCTATTGTAGTTCCCTTTCCTGCTCCGTAGGACCGTGCTACCGGCGAATGCCGCGCCCGCTTTCGCAAGGGGCTTTAGACGAAGCAGTTACAAGGCTGGCGGCTGCTTGTGGAGAAATCTTAAGGCGACATCCGTGTCTATTGTTAACGTTTTTTTAGCTGGCCCGACACGCCGTTTTAGGCAGCGTTAAGCTGGGGTGTAGCAATACTGTATTAAGCGATTGTTTTGCGACGCAAACCCATCAGGCCAGCCAATGCCGAGCCAAATAACCAAACCGCACCGGGAACAGGCACTGCGGTAGTTCCGCCTTCAATAAACGGTGTAAATACCAGGCTTTGTGATGACTGTTTTTTCTCGATCAATGCAGAATCACCCACATTGAAAGCTTCGGCGGTCAAGTCGTTTTGAATCCTGACACGCACATCCGCGTTACCCCATGCGACAGGCGTATCCAGTGTTGCGGCAGCCGACCAAGTGCTTAGCGGGCAGCCGGACGATGTGGCGCATGAGTCTGTCAACGGACCGGCGGAAAAATTGGTCGCGATATGATCCACGCCATTCCACAGATTGGTTAAACGCAATTGACCGGAAGCATCGACCGAAGGTGCCAGGGTGACGCTACCGGAGCGATTGACCAGGCGGTAATCACCGTTTTCCACCAGGCTTACGCTGCTTAAACTTAGATCCGCATCGGGTCTAATATCGAACTGCACATTGCTGTTGGCGAAGACCGTGCCCTGAGTACCGGTTGCTTGGGCTTTAAAATTTAACGGCGAGAATAAAACGCTCTTGCCGTCGCCCGATAAAGTCGGCGCGCCAAACAAGCCCAGATTCGTATCGTCATAGATGGCCGTAAAGCCGTTGCCGTCCAACGAAATTAATGCCGCCGAGGCATGTCCGCTTAACATTGAAATAACCCCGGCGCTTGCCAGGAACAAAGTCTTGATTTTCATAGGATCTCTAAATAATTCATGAATAGACAAGGTAACGAGCCGCCACAATAGCTTTACCTATCGGCTTATCGAAGCGGGTTAAAGTTTGCTGGCCGCATTATGTTTGGGGTTTGTCTAATGCGTTGCCGCGTCCATTGCCAGCTACCTGCTACCCGTCTTTGGTCGAGATAAGCTCGAATAAAAACAAAGTTATAGGCTTCTTCCTGTGAGTTCTGTCTCAGCGACCTAGCAGAGTTCCGGTCGGTGCGCAATCGTACGAATTGTCTAAGTCAAAACAGTTACCGGTCCGTGAAGGTTTGAAGAAATGTATTACAAAGGTATTCTGCCCATTGATAGATGGCGATACTGAAAGCCTGGGGCTGGCCTCTGTTTTACGGATACCAAACTGCTTCAGCGGCGGAACATAATGCCAACCTATACCTAACAATTCAGGTCATGGTATGGTGGCGCGACCTTTTTATCCTTGTCGCTTTTTTCAGGAAACGCCCATGACCGAACCCTTGCTGATTGCCAAATCCCAGACTGCCGAACTGTGTCTGCTGCCGAGCATGGCTAACCGCCACGGCTTGATAGCCGGCGCGACCGGTACCGGCAAAACCATCACCTTGCAAACCTTGGCCGAGGCTTTTTCGCAAATCGGCGTGCCGGTATTCATGGCCGATGTGAAGGGCGATTTATCCGGCATCAGCAGGACGGGGGGCGGCAATGCCAAAGTCGAGGCGCGGCTGGCTGAGTTGGGGTTAGCCGCCGACTATGCGGCGATGCCGACGTTGTTTTGGGATGTGTTGGGGAAAAAAGGCCATCCCTTGCGCTCGACGGTGTCGGAAATGGGGCCGTTATTGTTGGCACGGATGCTGGATTTGAACGAGGTGCAAAGCGGCGTGCTTACCGCAGCCTTTAAAATCGCCGACGACAACGGCTGGTTATTGCTGGACTTGAAAGATCTGCGGGCCTTGCTGCAATACGCCTCGGAAAATGCCTCTGAGTTGTCCGGCGAATACGGCAGCATCTCGGCGGCCAGCGTCGGCGCGATCCAGCGCGGCTTGTTGCAACTGGAACACGAAGGCGGCGAGAATCTGTTCGGCGAGCCGGCTTTGGACTTTAACGACTTTCTGCAAACCGACGGCGGCCGGGGCGTGATCAATATTCTGGCGGCCGACACGCTCTACAACTCGCCGCGCGTCTACGCCACCTTGTTATTGTGGCTGCTGTCCGAGTTATTCGAAAATCTGCCGGAAGCCGGCGATCTGGATAAACCTAAATTGGTATTTTTCTTCGACGAAGCGCATTTGCTGTTTAACGACGCGCCGTCCGCGCTGCTGCAAAAAATCGAGCAAGTAGTGCGTTTGATTCGTTCCAAAGGCGTGGGCGTGTATTTTGTCAGTCAAAATCCGTTGGATATTCCGGACGTGATCTTGGGCCAGCTCGGCAATCGGGTGCAGCACGCCTTGCGGGCGTTTACCCCGCGCGATCAAAAAGCCGTGAAAGCGGCGGCGGAAACCTTTAGAGCCAATCCGGGTGTGGATGTCGAAACTGCAATCACCGAGCTCGGTGTCGGCGAAGCTTTGGTATCTTTTCTGGATGAAAAAGGCACGCCCTTGCCGGTACAGCGGGCCATGATCAAGCCGCCAAGCTCTCATGTCGGCGCGGTCAGCGATGCCGAACGCCAGGAATCGATCAATACTTCCGTCATCGCCGGCCATTACGAAAAACAGGTTGATCGCGAATCGGCCTACGAAATTCTCAAAGGCCGCGCCGAAAAAGTCGTGCCGCTCGAATCTGCTAGCGAAAGCGGCGATTCCGGATCCGGTTTCAATTGGGGCGAAGTGCTATTGGGCGGCGTCGGTGCCGCTACCAAATCCCGGCGCGGCCGCAGCGGCGGACAAAGCGTGCTGGAAGCGGCCGCCAAAAGCGCGGCGCGCAGCATCGGCCAGGAAGTGGGTAAGCAAATCATTCGCGGCGTGTTGGGATCGTTATTGGGTGGTCGGCGCTAAGGCTCAAAACATTGCTGACATAACGCTGTCAGGAGGGCTGTTTTAGGATGACGGCTCTTTTAACCACAACGAGGACAACATCATGATCAACAACGTCGCAACCTGGTTTGAATTACCCGTCGTCGATATGCCGCGCGCGCAGGGTTTTTACCGCAGCATTTTGAATGCATCGTTCAAGGAAGAGGAAATGAGCGGCTATCAAATGGCGATTTTCGACGCTGAAGAAGGCGCGGTTAGCGGTATGTTGATATTGGGCGAACACTATCAACCTAGCGCGACCGGTGCGGTAGTCTATTTCAATGGTGGTGCCGACTTGAACGAGCCGCTGGCCAAGGTGGAAGCAAACGGCGGCAGCGTGTTGATGCCGAAAACCCCCATCCACGACGGCGAATGTGGTTACTTTGCGATGCTACTCGACAGCGAAGGTAACCGGGTTGGCCTGTATTCCCAAGCTTAACGGCAATTAAAACAGCGGGCAGTCTCAATCCTAACTGCCCGTTCCGCAAATGCGCCGCGCTGATCGCCTATTTCAAATCGTCCAAATCCTGCGTAACCGAAGGCTGGTTACCGCCAAGGCGCTCGCCGAACGTCTGGAAGTATCCGAGCGCACCATCTATCGAGACATTCAGGTTTTAAGCCTGTCCGGTATTCCTATCGAAGGCGAGGCCGGCGTCGGTTACATGCTGCGTCATAGTCTGGATATTCCGCCCATTATGTTCAGCGCTGCCGAACTGGAAGCCTTGGTCATCGGCGCGCGGATGGTGAAAACCTGGGCCGGCAAGGAGCTGGGGCATTCCGCGCAGTCGGTGCTGGATAAGGTCGCGGCAGTGGTGCCGGCCGAGTTGCGCGAGCAGCTGGAGCGGAGCAAGTTATTCGCGCTACGTTTTTCGCAACGCGAAGACTTGGATGTGACCATGGATATTTGCCGCAAGGCGCTGGACGGTAAGCGCTTGCTGTCCATGGATTACCGCCGCGCGGACGGTACCTTCAGCCAGCGGCGAATCAGGCCGCTGGGCCTGTATTTTTGGGGCAACGTCTGGACCTTGGTGGGTTGGTGCGAACTGCGCGGCGATTTTCGTAATTTTCGGTTGGATCGCATCCTGCGGGCGCAGGTGCTGGACGAAGTGTTTACCGACGACGCCGGCCAAACCTTGCAGGATTTTATTCGGCGGATGCATTGCTCGCCGCAGTGAGCTTGTCCTGTTAAGGCGAAGATTCGGGTTGCCGAACGCCAGCTTTTCTCTATCATGTCTGTTTAAAGCGGCATTCTTGCCGATGTTTTCATTTTATCGACTCTCAATTGATCCTGCTCATGACAACAATCAACATCCAACAAATGATGGCCGATAGCGGCGTGGCGTTCGGCACCAGCGGCGCGCGCGGCCTGGTTAGCCAAATGACCGGCGAAGTCTGTGCCGCTTATACGCTGGCGTTTATCCAAGGTTTAAATTTGGCGCGGCCCGGCCAAAAAATCGCGCTTGGCATGGATCTAAGGCCGTCCAGTCCGGACATTGCCCAAGCCTGCGTGGCCGGCATTCGTCAGTCCGGTTGCGAAGTGGATTTTTGCGGGGTGTTGCCGACGCCAGCTTTGGCTTTGTATGCGTTAGCCAACGGTTTGCCGGCGATTATGGTCACCGGCAGTCATATACCGTTCGACCGCAACGGCATCAAGTTTTATCGTGCCGACGGCGAGATCAGCAAGGCCGACGAAGCAGCGATGACTAGCGCAACAGTGGACGTGCAAACTGTTTCCGCCGAGCTGCCGCCAGTCAATCCGGCTGCACTGACGCAATTTCGGCAACGCTACACCAGTTTATTCGGTCATGATTTGTTAAACGGCTGGCGAGTCGGCGTTTACGAACATTCCAGCGCCGCGCGCGATGTGCTGAAAGACGTGCTGGCGGCGTTGGGTGCCGAGGTGATCGGTTTGGAGCGCACCGATACCTTCGTGCCAATCGACACCGAAGCGGTCGGCGAAGCTGATAGGCAACGCGGCCGTAACTGGGCTGCCGAATATAAACTGGATGCGTTGATTTCCACCGACGGCGACGGGGACCGTCCCTTGATCGGCGATGAAACCGGCGAATGGCTGCGCGGCGATATTGTTGGTTTGCTGTGCGCGAAGTTTCTGGGCGCAGACACGGTGGTGACGCCGGTGAGCTGCAATACCGCCATCGAAGCATCGGGCTGGTTCAAGCAAGTGGTTCGCACGCGGATTGGTTCGCCATACGTGATTGCCGGCATGGAGCAAGTGTCAAGCGGCGGTGTGGCTGGTTTTGAAGCCAACGGCGGCTTTCTGGCCGGGAGCGGTTTGTCCGTGAATGGCAAAGTATTGGCGCCATTGCCGACTCGCGATTCTCTGCTGCCGGCGCTGGCTTTGCTGGCGATGGCCAGCACTCAAGGCGTGAAATTATCCGGCTTATTGCAAGGCTTGCCGCAACGTTACACCGCCAGCGACCGCATCCAGGCGTTTCCTGTCGCCAATAGCCGGGCCTTGCTGGAACGGTTGCAAGCCGATGAGACCGCTTATCGCGGACTATGGGGTGACACGCTCGGGGCTCCGGTTAGCCGCGATACGACGGACGGCCTGCGCTTGACCTTCGCCAACGGCGAGATCGTGCATCTGCGTCCCTCCGGCAATGCGCCGGAATTGCGTTGCTACGCCGAGGCCGACGCTATGGCGCGCGCGGAAGAGTTGGTGGCTTTGACGTTAAAACGGATTGCCGGCTAGCGGTTAATCCGCCGTTAAGTTTCCTTGTAGTATTGTCTAATCTCGATAACAACTAAGTACGAGGGTAACACCATGCAACATAAAGCAATTTTATTCAGCTCTTTAGTATTGGTTTCCGGCGCCGCGTTTGCACAATCGGCTGTGCTGGAAGGTGTGGCCAAACAAGCGGCCAAGGATACCGCGACTGCCGTCGCGCCCGGAGCGGTGCAACGAGCAGAACAGGCTAACGAAGCCTTGCAGCGTGCCCAAGAAGTGAAGCAAGGTGTGGAAAATGCGCCGGGGCAATTGAAGAATCAGGCCCAGGAAGCGGTTAAAGACGCCGCTCAGCAAAAACTGGAACAAGCCGTGCCAGCCGAAGTGAAGCAAGGTGCCGAAACCCTGAAGGCTGGTAAGGAAACGGCAAAACAGTTGAAAGGTAAAGTCGACGCGGCGCCCAAATCAACCGGCGAAGCGGTCAAAGCCGTGAAAGGCAAAGCCAAGCAAAAAGCGGCGGCAAAAGCGCTGGATTTGTTGAACTAATCGGCTGGAAAACGGGCGGCGGCTATTCGCCGCCCTTCCTAAATATCGCCAAGACCAGAGCTTGGCGAATACATCACTAACGAATCACTTCCCGATTTTTCAATGCGACGTAGATGTCATCAACGCTGTATTGATCGCAATCAAAGCTCAAATCGGCTGCGGCCGGTTTTCCATCAAGGCACAGGCACAATAAACCAGCATTTTTGATCGCGGTAGCCAGCGCATCGTTCGCTTGTTCCAATACCGTCGTAGCATGGCCGGTGTCGAATAATTTACGTTCCAATTGGTAAGCCACCTGCTGGGCGTTGGCGCCACTCAAGGTGATGATGCTGGCGGTTTGGCTGAAGCGTATCGCCCGCTCGGCTGCGGACACCGGCGACCAGTCTTCCGCGCTGGCGTCACCGGTGATCATGCCGGCGCCGACCGTGACGTTGGTCAGGCGGTCTATGACGATGAAGGAGCCGGTGGTTTTGTTGCGTTTGTATGGGTCGAATACCACCGGCGCATTGACTGCCACGGTGCAAGAACCGATTTCGTTCAGTTTCAACTCATTGGCATCGTGGTGTTCCAGCGTGTTGACGTCGATGCGGTGATGAATCATCGATACCGAGCCGGACACGCTGCGCGTTGCCAGTTTGATCACATACTGCCGGCCGGGCACCATGGCTTGCTCGGTCATCCAGACGATGGTGGCTTTGAATTTGTCGGCGATGCTGGGCGCGGCTTGTTGCTTCCCAAGGATGATGTCGCCACGGCTGACGTCGATTTCGTCTTCCAGCGTCAACGTGACCGCCATGGCCGCAAACGCTTCGTCCAACTCGCCATCGACGGTGACGATGGATTTGATCTTGCTGGTTTTGCCGGACGGCAGCGCGGTAATGGCATCGCCTTTATGAAATATGCCGGATGCGACGGTGCCGCAGAAACCGCGAAAATCCAGGTTGGGGCGGTTGACGTATTGCACCGGGAAACGGGCGTCGGCGAAGTTGTGGTCGCTCGCGATCTCGATGCTATTCAAAAGCTCCATCATCGGCATGCCGGTAAACCAGGGCATGTTCTCGCTGGGGTTGACCACGTTATCGCCGTCCAACGCAGACATCGGAATGAAATGCACATCGTGCAAATCCAGTGATTTGATGAACGCCAGATAATCGTCCTGAATCTTGCGGAAGGTTTCTTCGCTGTAACCGACCAGGTCCATCTTGTTGATAGCGACGATGATGTGCTTGATGCCCAGCAAGGAGGCGATGAAGCTATGGCGCTTGGTTTGGGTTTGCACACCGTAACGGGCGTCGATCAAGATCACTGCCAAGTCGCAGGTCGAGGCGCCGGTGGCCATGTTGCGGGTGTATTGCTCGTGGCCCGGGGTGTCGGCGATGATGAATTTGCGGGTTGAGGTGGAAAAATAGCGGTAGGCGACGTCGATGGTGATGCCTTGTTCGCGCTCGGCCTGCAAGCCGTCGACCAGCAAGGCCAAGTCGATCTTGCCGGCGCCGGTGGTGCCGGATTTGACGCTGTCGGCCTGCACTGCAGCCAACTGGTCTTCGTAAATCATTTTCGAGTCGTGCAACAGGCGGCCGATCAGGGTGCTCTTGCCGTCGTCGACATTACCGCAGGTTAAAAAGCGCAATAGCTCTTTGCGCTCGTGTTGCGCCAGATAGGCGTTGATGTCGGTGCTGATTAGGTCGGATTGGTGGGACATGGGGTTCCTAAATGCCTTATTTGTAATAAAAGGTGCCGCGCTGTTAAAGCGCTTACTTGCAATGTTGTTTTAATAATTCGGCTAGTTCGTCACGACTCAATTGCCGGGTTGCTACACTGATCACCCACTCGTAGAGCTGGGGATTGTCCATGGCCGGCTGCTTGCGATTGGCCGCCAGAAAAACTAGCATACAGGCCGCAGGGGCTCGCTTGTTACCGTCCAGAAACGGATGGTTATTGGCCAGCGAATAGCAGTATTGAGCGGCGGTTTGAAAAATGTCGCCGCTGTAGTGCCAGATTTGCCGGGCTGCGCCGAGCGCCGATTCCAGCAAGGCTTCATCTCTGATGCCCTGCGTGCCGCCGAAGCGTTCGATCTGTTGCCGATGTATCGTCAATGCCAAAGTTTTCGACATAAAAAACAACTCGGGCATGCTGTTACTGCGCTAATTTAGCAAAGGCGTCGGCATATTGATTCATCAATTGCTCGTGAATCTTTAAAGCGTCTTCATCGTTAATTACGCTATCGGGTAAGGATTGCTGTTGTTTTTGTTCCAAAAACAAGACGAAATCCAATACCTCGGCCTGCAGATGCGGTTCCAGTCTCACAAGGTGTTCTTGTATTTCTTCATGTAATTGCATGAGTCACCTGTAAAAAGACTTATCGACACCACTGCTTTTCGCAGGGAACACCGTCATTGTTGCCATCCATTTTAGTGTCAGGGCAGTTATTGATGAAGTATGTCGCCTCTTCGCACGATCTCATTTGCGAACAATAAACGCGGCCGTCGCAAACGAAGTTCTCAGTATTACGCTCCGTGGAGCTGGCCGTTGCATTGTTAGGCTCTGATTTCGGGGCGCTTTCGAAAAGGCCTTTAACTTTGTCGGTTAGTTTTGAGGAAAGGGGCTGTTCTGCTTTCACTTCCGCAAGCGGTTTTAAATCCGGTGTCTTGCGATCAGCTTTTTGATCGCAAGCGGTATCCGAATAGACTACATGACCCTTTGCATCGGTACATTTATAAACACCGGCCAAGCTATCCGCGGAGTAAAACAGGATAAACAAGCACAAGAATTTCTTCACTATTCGTGTTTCCTCATTCGCTAACGGTACAAGCGTTCAGAAGTAACCTTCGCGTTTCTTTTGTTCCATGGAGCCAGCCTGATCGTGGTCGATCAAACGGCCTTGGCGTTCAGAGGTGGTAGTCAGCAGCATTTCCTGGATGATTTCCGGCAACGTGGTTGCAGTCGATTCAACCGCGCCGGTCAAGGGGTAGCAACCCAGGGTGCGGAAACGTACCATTTTCATTTCCACCTTGTCGTCCGGGCCAATCGGCATGCGCTCGTCGTCGACCATGATCAGCATGCCGTCTTTCTCGACCACTGGCCGCTCTTTGGCAAAATACAAAGGCACGATGGGGATATTCTCCAGATGGATATATTGCCAAATGTCCAGTTCTGTCCAGTTGGATAGCGGGAACACGCGGATAGACTCACCTTTATCGACTTTGCCGTTATAAATGTTCCAGAGTTCTGGACGTTGATTTTTTGGGTCCCAACGGTGGTTCTTATCGCGGAATGAATAGACACGTTCTTTGGCGCGGGATTTTTCCTCGTCGCGGCGGGCGCCGCCGAAGGCTGCGTCGAACTGGTATTTGTTCAAGGCTTGTTTCAAACCGTCGGTTTTCATCACGTCAGTATGTTTTTTACTGCCGTGCGTGAACGGGCCTATGCCTTGGGCGACGCCTTCTTCGTTGATATGCACGATTAAATCCCAACCCAGATCTTTCGCCATGTTGTTACGAAACTCGATCATTTCCCGGAATTTCCAGGTGGTATCGACATGCAATAAGGGGAAGGGCGGTTTGCCGGGGAAGAAGGCTTTGCGGGTCAGATGCAGCATGACCGCGGAGTCCTTGCCGATGGAATACAGCATGACCGGCTTTTCAAATTCCGCTGCCACTTCGCGAATGATATGGATGCTTTCTGCTTCGAGCTGTTTCAGATGGGTTAATTTATAATCGGTCATCAATTATCCGGGGCGCACGGCCATGTTTGCTGTGGAGTGTAAGCCCGCTATTTTAAAGGCAAACCCCCATCGACGCTATCGGCAAAGCTTATGAGACAGATACACGGACTGGAAAAGTTGGCCGGGCAGCAGTCCGGTCGGCTGAATGCGCCAAAACTGGCCGACTTGCTACGGATGGATTTGCGCCAGTGTCGTTGCAGTATTTACGGCTCTATCGGCGATGACGACAAGGTGTTGCTGGCGGAGCTGGCGCTGTTGCCGGAAAGTCTTGAATACGAGATGTTCGATCAGCGAATTGATTTGATCGTCGCCGGGCCGATACTGCGCAACGACTGTGTACCATTAATTTATCGCCTACAGGGCGAGCAGTTTGCGCTTAGCGGCCGCTGCTCAATGATCGCTCGGGTGTGCGGTGTGGATTTGTATCTACAGCGCAGTTATACCGGCGTGATTGGTGATGTCGCCAGGCAAAAGTTCTCCATATCACTACCACCGCTACTGAAAATGCTTGGGCATTGACTGCCTCGATAGCACATCCGAAAACCCTTATAGCTGGCTATTCACCCAGCGCACGATGTCCGGTGCGCTCAAGGCGCCGGACTGTCTGGCCAACTCTTGGCCGCTCTTAAATAAAATCAGCGTCGGAATACTGCGAATGTTGTAACGGGCGCTGAGCTGTTGCTCCGCTTCGGTGTCGACTTTACCCAACCGAATCCGTGGTTCCAAAACCTGCGCGGCTTGGGCAAAAGCCGGCGCCATCATTTTGCACGGTCCACACCAGTCTGCCCAAAAATCCACCAGGAGTGGAATATCGTTGCGTGCCAGATGTATTTCAAAGCTTTTCGCAGTCAAAGCCAAAGGATGGCCGCTGAATAAGGCTTGGTGGCATTGTCCACATTTTGGGCTTTGCGACAGACGGGCCGCCGGCAGGCGGTTTACCGCTTGGCAATGTGGGCAGACTAAATGTAGGGATTCGCTCATATTGTGTTCTCGAATATAAGTATCGGCGAATTGATTCGCCCGTAAAATTTACCAACTATCGCCACAAACCGCCGATGCGCCAACGAACTGGCCGAACAATCACCCGGTTACCGTAACTCGGCGCGATAAACGGCTCGTGCCAAAGGGTTTGCGGCCGGCTGGGGCTCAAGGCTTGCAGGCGGCGTACCCGTTCAGCGGTGGGCGGATGAGTGCGCAGCCAAGAAGGCTCGGGATTGCCCCAGCCCGGTAGCAGTATCGACTTCCAGCCGCCACTGACTTGTTCGATATGCGCCAAGGCTGTCGCCAAACCCAAGGGGTCTCCGGTCAGCGCCGCAGCATTCAGGTCGGCATCGTATTCGCGGATGCGCGATAAGCCCAATTGCATCAGCAACGCCAAATGCGGCGAAAACAATAGCAGCAACAAGCCCGGCCAATTGATTTGAAAGCTGATTTCGCCGAACAGCAGCAAAGGGATGGACAGCAACAAAAACAACTGTCCGGTGGCGGCGAATAAAGCGGTAATTCGGCTAATCGCATCGGCCAAGCCCATCACCCGCAAATCGTTATTGGCGATATGGGCCATTTCATGTGCCAATACCCCGGCTAGCTCCCGTGAGTTTAGCTGCTTGAACAATCCGTCGGTCAACGCAATCGCCGACTGTCGGCGGCTGCCGACTGCAAAGGCATTGATGAGCGGGCTGGGAATGTAAAATGGCGCCGGGACGCTAGACAGTTCGGCGCGCTCCGTTAGCACTTGCAACATTTGCCACAGTGCCGGTGCTTCTTGTGGAGAAATTGGCCTAGCTCGGTAAAGACTTAGCGTCAAGCGCCAGGCCGTCGCCGGTTCGAAGATCAGCGCAAATACGCCGGTCGCCAACGCAATCCAGATGCCTTCTTCGCCAAACAACAGGCTGCCGGCCAAGCTACAGATTGCCAGTAGCGCCAACATTAACAGCAGTGTTTGCAGTCGGTTAAGCCAGCTATGGCGATGCCATTCGATGCTTTGCATACATTACTCCAGACCGGCCCGGCGTAAACGGCGGCGTAAGTCGTCGATCTCTTCCTGCATGTCCGCGACCAGTGCAGCCAGCTCCGGCAATGCTTCGAAATTGCGCTCCAGACTAACGATGCGCCGCACCCGCACCAGATGTGCGCTGGAAAAACGCCATTCGCTTTGCTGCTGCGGCAGCGGATTGAGCCAGCCTTCTTCTATATGCCGGGTTATCCATTCCGGCTCTACTGCGCAGATGGCCGCCAGTTGCTGCAAAGTCAGGCCGCTGTCTTCCAGAACGGCGTCGATCAAAGTCTCGGCTGATGACATG
Source organism: Methylomonas sp. Kb3 (assembly GCF_002834115.1). Taxonomy (NCBI): domain Bacteria; kingdom Pseudomonadati; phylum Pseudomonadota; class Gammaproteobacteria; order Methylococcales; family Methylococcaceae; genus Methylomonas; species Methylomonas sp. Kb3. The sequence continues at coordinate 155,989 of NZ_PIZT01000007.1, forward strand.
CTTTAGCTCCTGTGGTTCGTGCGCGGGTCGAAAGCCAGTTCGCGCGCCATGGTTTCGTAAAGTTCTTTGGCTTTGGTCGTGTTGGCCGGCGGCAATACCACCTGAATATCCAACAGCAAATCGCCGGGCGTCGCGCTTGGGATGCCCTTGCCGCGCAGTCGCAGTTGCTGGCCGCTTTGCGTGCCCTCCGGGATGCGCACTTTTAGGCCGGTATCGAATAAATTCACCGGCACCATCGCCCCCAGCGCCGCTTCCCAAGGTGTGACCGGCAAGCTCATATGCAGATTGCTGCCGTCCACCCGCAAACGCGGATGCGGATTGAAATGCACCTCCAGCAGCAAGTCGCCCGATTTGCCGTTACCCATGCCTGGTGCGCCCTGGCCGGCTAAACGAATGATTTGGCCCTCGTACACACCCTTGGGGATTTTCACATTCAAGGTGCGGGTGTCCAAAATTACATGACCGCCGGCATCCATGCGCGGCACGCGCAAGCTGATTTGCCGGGCCGCGCCGTTAAAAGCGTCGATTATATCCAGCAGCACTTTGGCGTGATGATCCTCGCCTTGGGTATGGAAGTCGGCTTGGCTTTCGAATGGCCCGCCGCGCGCACGGCCAGCACCCATTTTGCCGAATAATTGACTGAAAAAGTCGCCGAAATCGGCCGTGTCGGTGCTGGAAAATTCGAAGCCGGCATCCCAATTGGGTGGGGGATGAAACTCCTGGCCGGGCCGATAGCCACGTCCCAATTGATCGTAAGCCGCGCGCTTTTCCGTATCAGAGAGCACCGCGTAGGCTTCGTTGATCTCTTTCATGTGCGACTCGGCATCCGCTTCCTTGGAAATGTCCGGGTGATACTTGCGCGCCAGTTTGCGGTAGGCTTTTTTGATGTCCGCCAGCACGGCGTCGCGATTGACGCCGAGAATCTGATAATAGTCTTTGTATTGCACGTCATGCCTCCTGTGACCGACGTTGAACAAGCTAAATCTAACTGTTGCCCGTTCCTAATTTACCGCAGACATACTGTTCTGGCAGAACTTGTCGAAGCCCACGGTTGGGGTGCCTTCCGACGAACTCTAGGCGAACGCAGCTCAAGGCCCAGGTTAATAACGGTTTTATAGCGGATTGCCTGGAGAGCGACAATCTTAAATAAAACCTATCAATCGAAGATGCCTGAAAAAATGGAGGTGCGCTGGTCTAAAAACAAGAGGCTTTGCCCTGCGGTTATTTTTCGGAAGAACTTGAAATCGTTGATTTCAAACCCATCTTAATGACAATTATTTTATCGATTTGATAAGATATAACTTCTTGGGGGTGACATGGCTTCGACGTGGGTAGCAAAACCTCAGGTGCATGCCGAGCACAGTACAGCTCGTAAAACCTACTGAAAACAAGTATTCGCAAACGACGAAAACTACTCAGTGGCCTTAGCAGCTTAAAACCTGCACCACTTCTCTGACCAGATGTACTTATGCGTCTGGAGTCTCTTTCGAGAGGCGCTCAGGGATCATATTACATAAGATCGCGCCAGGGCTTAGTTCGGAGCCTGAATCGCTAAATCCAATCGAAATCGCTGTTGATCCTCTTGGCCCGACGGGTAGTCAACAGTTAAATTAAAAGCGCGGGATAAGCATGTAGAGCTTGTGGCGGAGTGCTTGCGGACGGGGGTTCAATTCCCCCCACCTCCACCACCTAAGATTAAGAACGGGGCTAAGGCCCCGTTTTTTATGGGTTAAAGAAATTTTTATCTTGCTGGATTTTTCTAATCCAATATTGAGGTCACTAACAGAGCCACATGATCGGGCAAGCAAGCTTGAGACAAGTAGCTTATTTATGGAAAAACAATCGTGCTTCCTAAATCTTGGTGCTTTGCTTTAAAGCTAATGAGCAAACCATAGTAGTTATAAATACTCATCAATGGCCATCAAAAAATCCGACCTCTATTCCTCCCTATGGGCCTCGTGCGACCAATTGCGTGGCGGCATGGACGCCAGTCAGTACAAGGACTACGTGCTGTTCATGCTGTTCATCAAATACATCACCGACAAATACGCCGACAGCGACGACTTCGCGCCGCCGGTGGTGATTCCGCCCGGCGCCAGCTTCAAGGACATGATCGCCCTCAAATGCAAGAGTGACATCGGCGACAAGATCAACACCCAGATTATCGGCCCCTTGGTCAACGCCAACGCCCGCTTGTCGAAAAGCGACTTTCCCGACTTCAACGATCCCAACAAACTCGGCGAAGGCAAGGACATGGTGGAGAAGCTCTCCAACCTGATCAGTATCTTCCAAAAGCCCGAGCTGGATTTCTCCAAAAACCGCGCCGAGCACGACGACATTCTCGGCGACGCTTACGAATACCTGATGCGCCACTTCGCCACCGAAAGCGGCAAGAGCAAAGGCCAGTTTTATACGCCGTCGGAAGTCAGCCGTATCATCGCTAAGGTGATCGGCATTTCGCCGGAAAACGCCAAAGGCTCGACGACGGCTTACGACCCGACTTGCGGCTCCGGCTCCTTGCTGCTAAAAGTCGCCGCCGAAGCCGGCAAACATATTACCCTCGAAGGCCAGGAAAAAGACGTCACCACTGCCGGTTTGGCGCGGATGAACATGATCCTGCACGACTTCCCGACCGCCACCATCCTGTCCGGCAACACGCTGGCCTCGCCCAAGTTCAAAGACGGCGAAAACCTGCGCACTTACGATTACGTGGTCGCCAATCCGCCGTTTTCCGACAAGACCTGGAGCACCGGCCTGACGCCGGGCGACGATGCTTACCAGCGCTTTGTTTGGGGCGAGCCGCCGGCCAAACAAGGCGACTACGCCTATCTACTGCACATCATCCGCAGCCTGAAAGCCAACGGCAAAGCCGCCTGTATTTTGCCGCACGGCGTGTTGTTTCGCGGCAATGCCGAAGCGGTGATCCGTCAGCAACTGGTGCGCTCCGGCTATCTGAAAGGCATTATCGGCCTGCCCGCCAACCTGTTTTACGGCACCGGCATTCCGGCCTGTATTTTGGTGATAGACAAGGAAAACGCAACTGCCCGCAAAGGCGTGTTCATGCTCGACGCCGCCAAGGGCTTTATCAAAGACGGCAACAAAAACCGGCTGCGCGAGCAGGACATCCACAAGATCGTCGACACCTTCAGCAAGCAAGCCGACGTGCCGCGCTATGCCCGGATGGTGCCGTTCGATGAAATCGCCGATCCCAAAAACGACTTCAACCTGAATTTGCCGCGCTACATCGACAGCAGCGAGCCGGAAGACATTCAGGACATCAACGGCCACCTCAACGGTGGCATCCCCGAACGCGACCTGGACGCGCTGGCCGACTACTGGCGAGTGCTGCCCGGCGTGCGCGCCGCTCTTTTCTCCCCTCGCCTTGAGGAAAGCGCCGCCAAACAAAGTAACCAACCCTCTCCCTTCGGGAGAGGGCAGGGTGAGGGGACAGAAATCAATGTCTTACTTTATTCTGATTCTCCTCACCCCAACCCTCTCCAGCAGGAGAGGGAGCGACCCGGTTACGCGCAATTAACGTTGCCGCTGGCCGAAGTCAAACCCGCCATCTTCGGCCACGCCGAATTCACCGCCTTCAACGCCCAAGCGACTGAACGCTTTCAAGGCTGGCTCCACGCCACCACGCCGCTGCTGACCGGCTTTGGCAAAGACAGCCACCCCAAGGCCTTGATCGAAACCATCGCCGAAGACTTGCTGAACACCTTCAAGCCCGCGCCGCTGCTGGATGCTTACGACATCTACCAGCACCTGATGGATTACTGGGCCGAGACCATGCAGGACGATTGCTACCTGATCTCCGCCGACGGCTGGGTCGCCCAGCCGACCCGCATCGTCGAAACCGACAAGAAAGGCAAAACCAAGGACAAGGGTTGGGTCTGCGATTTGATCCCCAAGCCCTATATCGTCGCTCGCTACTTTGCCGAGGAGCAGGCCGCGATAGAGGCCAAACAGGCCGAACTGGAAACGGCGACCGCTAGCCAAACCGAATTGGAAGAAGAGCACAACGGCGAAGACGCCATCTTTTCCGGTTACGACAACATCAATGCCGCCGCCGTTAAAGATCGGATCAAAGAGCTAGGCAAAGACCCGGATGGCGCCGACGAATTAAAAGTATTGAAACAGTGGCTGGAACTGGGCAACCAGATCAGCGGGTTAAAAAAACAGATCAAGGAAGCCGAAGCCGTGCTCGACCAAAAGGCCTATGAAAAATACCCGACGCTGAGCGAAGCCGAAATCAAAACGCTGGTGATCGACGACAAGTGGATGGCGCACCTGTCCGCAGCCGTGCAGGGCGAACTGGATAGAGTCTCGCAAACCTTGACCGGCCGCATCCGGCAATTGGCCGAACGCTACGCCACACCGCTGCCTCAACTGGAAGACGAGGCGGCGGCCCTGGCCGTTCGCGTGGCAGAACACCTCAAAAAAATGGGCGTGGTATGGCCATGAATGAGCATAACGTAGGGTGGATAAGCGCTAGCGCATCCGCCGATATTCCTACACCGGCAACATGAGCGATTACCAACGCATCCGGATTCCGGGCGCTTGTTATTTCTTTACCGTCGTCACTTGGCGGCGCAAGCCGGTTTTTATCGATGATGCGCGGGTTTCGCTGTTTCGAGAGGCCTTGCGTAAAGTCAAGGCAAGCCGCCCGTTTCAAATCGACGCAATGGTCATTTTACCGGATCACCTGCATTGTATTTGGCGGTTGCCGGATGACGACGCGGATTATTCCGGTCGTTGGCGCGAAATCAAAAAAGCCTTTTCCCGCCAAATCGATACCACCACCAATGCCAGAAACGAGCGATTGGTCTGGCAACGGCGGTTTTGGGAGCATACGATTCGCGATGCGGACGATTGGCGGCGCCACGTGGATTACATTCATTACAACCCGGTCAAACACGGATTAGCGCAGCGCCCCAGCGATTGGCCGTGGTCATCGTTTGCCGGTGCCGTCAAAAAAGGTTGGTACGATGCCGATTGGGGTGCCACGCCGCCAAACCACATCAGCGACATGGAGCACGAATGACCGCAAAAGCACCCAACGTAGGGTGGATAAGCGCCAGCGCATCCACCATTATTTGCCGAGGTCCGGTGGATGCGCTGGCGCTTATCCACCCTACTACTACTTGCCCAAGGTTCAACGGTTCAACGATGCCGTGGAAAATGCAACCCAATGAGTAATCAACCAACAAACCATGCCGAGGCGGTCAACGAAGCTAGCGCGGCTTATGGCTTGCGGATCGACAAGGAAGCGCGGTATGACGAATCCTCCCGTAGGGTGGATAAGCAAAGCGCATCCACCGAGTCATTGAAGCCTGCGGTGGATGCGCGTTCGCTTATCCACCCTACTACTGAGCTTGCGGGAGGCGGAAGCCGATGAGTAAACAACATGGTTGTTCCGATAACTCGCAATCGGCGGTCAACGAAGCCAGCGCGGCATATCGCTTGCAAGCTGGTAAGGCGGCTTTGATTAAGCCGGGTTACAAGATGACGGAGGTGGGGGTTATTCCGGTGGATTGGGATATCAAGCATGTCGGTGATTTCGCGGATGTTGGTTCCGGTGGAACACCCAGTCGCGAGAAACCAGCGTATTGGGGTGGCTCAATTCCATGGGTCACCACATCTCAAATCGATTTCGGCGTCATCACAGAGGCCGATCAATTCATTACTGAAGAAGGCCTCAAGAACTCGGCTGCGAAGTTGCTTCCCACCGGTACATTGTTGATGGCTCTTTACGGTCAAGGCAAAACTCGTGGAAAAGTTGGTGTTCTAGGTATTCCGGCAGCGACAAACCAAGCATGTGCCTCAATCGCGCTTCATGCTGGTGTTTTGCCGGAGTTTGTGCTCCATTTCTTAACAAGCCGGTATGAGGCCATCCGTAATTCCAGCAATACCGGCGGCCAAGAAAATTTAAACGGGAACATCGTCAAAGGAACATCTGTCGCGTTTCCACCTCTCCCCGAACAACGCGCCATCGCGGCGGCGTTGAGCGATGTGGATGCGCTGCTGGACGGGCTAGAGCGGCTGATCGCCAAGAAGCGCGACCTCAAACATGCCGCCATGCAACAACTCCTCACCGGCCAAACCCGCTTGCCGGGGTTTAGTGGGGAGTGGTCAAAGATTAATGTGGCGAAGCATGCAAAGTTGAATGCACGTATTGGATGGCAAGCGCTTACTACTGAGGAGTATCTTAAAAATGGCACTCATTTCTTGGTTACTGGGACTGATTTCGTTGATGGACGTGTAAACTGGGCTACTTGTCATTATGTTGATGAATGGCGTTATAACCAAGACCGTAATATTCAATTGAAGAATTGTGATGTTCTTTTAACCAAGGACGGCACGATAGGAAAAGTTGGCTATGTTGATGGCCTACCTGGGCCTGCTACCTTGAATAGTGGTGTTTTTGTAATCAGGCCAGTGCAAGAGGCGTTCGTGCCATTGTTTCTTTTCTATGTTCTGGCTTCCCAAATATTTGATGACTTTCTTGCGATGATTACGGCGGGTTCCACCATCGTCCATCTTTACCAGAAGGACTTTGTCGGATTCGAGTTTCTTGCTCCGGACACGGAAGAACAAACCGCCATCGCCGCCGTACTCTCCGACATGGACGCCGAACTCGCCGCATTGGAAGCCCGCCGCGACAAAACCCGCGCCCTCAAACAGGGCATGATGCAGGAACTGCTCACCGGCAAGACCAGGCTCCTATGATCATGCCTGCTAAATCCTTTTTTACCCATGGAGCTCTCGATGAACGTACTTGACGAAGACAGCTTGCGGTTTCAGGAAGTCTTTATTCCGGAATTGGCCGAGGGCGCCATCAAACAGGCTTATTACCAGACACTGGCCGCCGGTTGTTCGGTGCTGGAAGCGGTGGATGGACAATTGATCGAATCCTCGCCGGATGGCTCGCGCCGGGTAGTGAAGTCATTGCCCAAGCCCATTCCCGTCAAGCCCGGCCAGCGCTTGCGGCGTCTGCAAAAATGACTTCGGCAACGCCGCGGCTAAGGATGTTCGCCGGGCCGAATGGGTCAGGTAGCCGTAGGCCGATATACTACCGTTAGTATGAGTAGCTATCAGCCTCCGTTCCAGCTCAGTCATACCATGCTTGCCAAAGTGGCGGAGATCGCCGAGTTACTGGGGCGCTGGAAACAGGCAGGCCGGGACACGTTGGCGCCGCAACTGCGGCGGGGGAACCGTATTCGCACCATTCAAGCATCGCTGGCTATAGAACAGAACACACTGTCGGTGGAACAGGTGACGGCCGTGCTGGCCGGTAAAGCCGTGCTGGGATTGCCGCGAGAAATTCAGGAGGTGAAGAATGCCTTTGCCGCCTATGAGGCGCTTCCCGATTGGCGCCCGGATAGGCTGGATGATCTGTTAGCCGCCCATGGCTTGTTGTTGCGAGGCTTGGCCGACGACGCAGGCTGTTTGCGTGAAGGTGGAGTCGGCATTTATCAAGGTCAGCGACTGGTGCATATGGCGCCGCCACCCAGTCAGTTAACCCGCCTGATGAATGATCTACTGGATTGGCTGGCTCACAGCGATGCCCATCCGCTGATTGCTTCGTCCGCTTTGCATTATGAACTGGAATTTATTCATCCTTTTAGCGACGGTAATGGACGCATGGGCCGCTTGTGGCAAACGCTGATACTGAGCCGTTGGCAATCGATTTTGGCTTATTTGCCGGTCGAGACGGTGATTAAAAGCCGGCAGGATGATTACTACCGTGTGCTGGGCGAGGCCGATCAAGCCACCGATTGCAGTGCTTTCATCCTGTTTATGCTTGATGCGATCGGCGAAGCTCTGCAACAAGCGATCACCAGCGAAACGCCGGTTAAAACGCTGGTTAAAACGCCGGTGAAAACTCCAGAACAGATTTTAGCCCTGCTGCGGGAGCAGCCGACTTTAACCCTGGCGGAGGTTGCTGTTCGTTTGGGTAAATCGACCAGCGCTGTGGAACGCGCCGCTCGCAAACTTCGAGAGCAAGAGCGTTTGCGCTATGTGGGCCCGCAAAAAGGTGGGCATTGGGAGATAAAGGAATAATGGATCAAAACACCCGCTCCGAACGTAACACTCAAAACCGAATCGTCAGTCTGTTCACCGATCCGTCACCGCTCAATTGCCTGGGTTACCGCTATCTTGGCGAATGGAGTAAACGCCAGAACAATCGCCCTATCGAAACCCCACTGCTTCGCGATAACCTGATGGCACGCGGCTATTCCGCCGCCCACATCAGTGCTGCTTTGCAAAAACTGGACACTGCTGCCGACGTCAGCGGCATCACGCTTTATCAAGCCAATCTTCGCACCTATCAGTTATTGCGCTACGGCATTCCGGTGCAAATCGCCGCCGGTCAGGCGCACGAGACGGTGCATTTGATCGATTGGGAGCGTCCCGAGCGAAACGACTTTGCGCTGGCCGAGGAAGTGACGCTGAAAGGCGGTTATGAGCGGCGGCCGGACATTGTGCTGTATATCAACGGTATCGCCATCGCGGTGATCGAGTTAAAGCGCAGTTCGGTGGATGTGGCGGACGGCATACGCCAGCTCATCACCAATCAGGATGCCATTTTCAATCAAGGCTTTTTCAGCACGGTGCAGATAGTCTTGGCCGGCAGCGATGCGCAAGGGCTGCGTTATGGCACCACCGGCACACCCGAACAATTCTTCGTGGAGTGGAAGGATCAAACGCCTGCCGAAGCGGGCACCGCGCCGCTTGCCGGCGCATTGCTGGATCGACCTCTGGCGCAGTTGTGCGGCAAGGCCAGGCTGCTGGATTTGCTTCGCAACTTCATCATCTTCGACGCCGGCCAAAAAAAGGTGCCGCGCCAGCACCAGTTTTTCGGCGTCAAGGCAGCGCAGGAGCGCATCGCCAAGCGCGAGGGCGGCGTCATCTGGCATACCCAGGGTAGCGGCAAGAGCATTTTGATGGTGCTGATCGCCAAGTGGTTGCTGGAACACGATCCCGAGGCGCGGATATTGGTGGTCACCGACCGCGACGAGCTGGACAAGCAGATTGTCGGCGTGATGCGCAATGCCGGGGTGATTGGCGAAAACTCAGCGTCGCCGCGCATCACCTCGCGGGCCGATTTCGTCAATAAGCTGGCCGAGACTACGCCACGTTTGCTGTGCGCGTTGATCCATAAGTTCGACGTGTCCGATCTGAAAGGCGCGCCGCCGAAGGTGGTAGGGCGCTTTTATGTGTTTGTGGACGAATGCCACCGCACTCAGGGCGGCGACATGAACAAGCAGATGAAGCGCTGGCTGGAAAGCGCGATCTTCATCGGCTTCACCGGTACGCCGCTGCTGCGCAAGGACAAGCAGATGACGCACGATGTATTCGGCACCTACATCCATACCTACAAGTTCCATCAGGCGGTGGCCGACAGAGTAGTGCTGGATTTGAAATACGAGGCCCGCGACGTGCCCGAAAGGCTGACCTCGCAGAAAAAAATCGACGAATGGTTCGAGCGGAAAACCCAAAATCTCAACAACTTTCAGAAGGCGGCGTTGCGTAAACGCTGGGCGACGATGGAAGAATTGATGAGCGCCGAGGGTCGTAAACGCGAGGTGGTCGCCGAAATCATCTCCGATTTCGCCCTCAAACCGCGTTTGAACAACGACCGCGGCACCGCTATTTTGGTGGCCGCCTCCATTTACGATGCTTGTCATTATTTCAGGCTGTTCAGAAATACCCACTTCGGCCCCTACTGCGGCATCATTACGTCGTACGAACCGAATGCCAATGCCATCTCGAAAGAACCCGCCAACAGCGATGAACGCTATAAGTTTGATACCTATAGTCAGTTGGTATTGAAGGATTTTCCGACCACCGAGAAATACGAAACGGAGATGAAGCGCCGCTTCATCGACGAGCCGGCCAATCTTAAATTGCTGATCGTGGTTAGCAAGCTGCTGACCGGCTTCGATGCACCCAGCTGCACCTACATCTATCTCGACAACGAATTGCGCGACCACAACCTATTCCAGGCGATCTGCCGCACCAATCGGCTGGATGGCGACGACAAGGACTACGGCCACATCGTCGACTTCAAAAAACTCTTTGGTGACGTGCAACAAGCCATCGCGGTGTACAGTTCCGACGAACTGGACATCGACCAGGGCAGTAGCGAGGCCGAAAACAACGTGCGCCTGAAAAACTGGCTGGAAGAAGGCAAGAGGCAACTGGACGATGCCCGTCAAGCACTGCACTACCTGTGCGAACCGGTACTGCCGCCGCGAGAAGTCGAACAGTACCTGCATTATTTCTGCGGCGATGCCGCCAACCCCGACGCGCTAAGCGAAACCGAAGCATTGCGAGTGACGTTCTACAAGGCGGTGGCGATCTTTGCCCGTGCCTACGCCGACATCGCCCAGGAACTGACCGAGGCGGGTTATTCCGAGGCTGAGGCCGAGGCATTGAAAAAGGCAGTAGAGTTCTACGCCGAGATTCGGGCCGCCATCAAGAAGCACTCGGGTGAAGAGCTGGACATTAAGCCTTACGAGGCTGACATGCGCCACCTGATCAACACTTACATCCAGGCCGACCCGGCGGCGGAATTAGGGGAACTGGGTGAAATGTCGCTGACCGAGCTGATCATCGAGACCGGTATCCACGACGCCATTGCCCGCAAGCTGAACCAGAAAGGCAAGCTGTCGAAGAACGCTATCGCCGAGGGGATTATCAACAACGTTCGCAAGACCATCATTCGCGACCAGCTCACCGACCCCAGGTTCTACGCGCAGATGTCCAAGCTGCTAGACGATCTGATCAAGCAAAGTCAGGCGGATACTGCCGCTTATGAGGCGTTTTTGCGCAAGGCTGAGGAGTTGGTCAATCGCTTGGCGGCCAAACAACCCGAGGCCGGCATTCCCGCCATTTTGCATGGCAAGCACGAGGCCATCGTCATCTACAACAATCTGGCCGATTTGATGCCCGAAGCCACGCCGACGTCACAGGTGCATGAACCCACGACCGACTATAGCGATGAGCGTGCGCAACTGGCGCTAAAAATTGATCATGCCATGCGCGAACAAGCGCCGGCGGGCTGGAAAGGAGACCAAGCTAAGGAAAGTGTGATTTTGAATTTTTTGTTTCTGTTGCTGAACAAGAATAAGGAAGCCACTTTGGCCTTGTTCGAGATCATTAAGAATCAGCCAGGCTACTGATGACTGAAACCATCGAACTGGGTGAGATTGTTATCGAGGTGACTCGAAAGGCGATCAAGAACGTACATTTGTCTGTGCATCCGCCGGAAGGCCGCGTCACGTTGGCCGCGCCGCTGGAAACCCGTTTGGAAGTGGCCAGGGCTTACGCGATTTCAAAGTTGGGATGGATATGCGATCAACAGGCCAAGCTGCGTAATCAGGCCAGAGAGACCCCCAGGCAGTTTGTCGAGCGCGAGACCCACTATCTTTGGGGACGGCGGCATTTGTTGACCATCATCGAGCGCGGCGGCAAGCCGTTTGTGAAGGTCGATCATCGGCGTATTACGCTGTACCTACCGGCAGACAGTGCTTTAGAAAATCGTGCCGAGTTGATTCACGAATGGCACAAGGTATTGTTGCATCAAGCCATCCCACCATTGATTGCCAAATGGCAAGTAAAACTGGGGGTCGAAGTGGCGCACTATTTTTTGCAACGTATGAAAACTAAATGGGGCAGTTGCAATCCGCGAGCGCGTAATATCCGTTTAAACACCGAATTGGTCAAAAAGCCTAAGCACTTGTTGGATTATGTCGTTTTGCACGAAATGGTGCATTTATTGGAGCCTACCCATAATGAGCGCTTCCTAACCATTTTGAGTGGTTATTACCCTAATTGGCAGGAAGCGCGAGCCGAGTTGAATGAATTACCGTTGTCTGCTGAAAATTGGAAAGAGTAATAGTAATCTTCAATATTGGGGGCATGAAGAAATGCGGTTCTTATAATTTTTATGTAAAACAATGCCTGCAGAGCTTAATAAAATAGTCCCCACCCACCAAATTATCAAAGCCCAACTGGTCTCAGTTGGGCTTTTTTATTGCCTGTTGGTTTCTGCATCGGGTACTAATTAATTCGCTCTTGGGTTTGAGTCAACTTGGTGCGTATTTTTGTGAACTCCAACGGGAAGTTCGTCCTTTTGGTGCGTCGCACCCTTATTTGGCTTAGGAGGTATCGGACAATTTTGCTGGCGAGAAAATTGCTGGTAGATCGGCATGTCTAAACTGAAGGCGCATCAAAATGTCCGTATTGCTGGTTAACTCGTTTCTCGGTCGCTTCAAGCTAAAAAATAAATTTGCGCTGATATTGACGCTAATTGTGTTGGCCAGCGTGCTGCCCTTGGCTATGTTCGTCGATGCGGGCGTGTCAATTTCCGGGCCGCAATGGTTGGTGATTGTATCCGCGAATCTGGCTTGGATACTGGTGTTGTCAGCATTATATTCGTCCCTATCGGGTGCGATTGCGGCATTGATCGGCGCACATAGGCAGTTAGAGCTTGGCAACTTTAATATGCGTCTACAGCTTACCGGTCAGGACGAGCTGTCGCAGTTGTATAGCGGTTTTAACGAAGCCGCCAAAGCCCTGGGCCGGCGCATAGGCGATGTGCATGCGTCTATTCAAGAAGTGACTTATGCCGCCGACCAGCTCAACCAGGGTGCCGGTTTCGTTGCCGAAAAACTCGATAACCAACGCGAAAGAACCACGATGATGGCGGCGGCGATTGAACAAATGTCGGCCAGTATCATGGGCGTGGCGGGGCAATGCCGGGATGCCGAAAAAATATCGTCGACCACGCAGCAGCTTTCCCAGCAAGGCCATCGCGCCATTGAAAGCTTTATCGCCGATATGAACGCGCTGTTTGGCGAGATTCAGGACCTGGCTCAATTGATGCAGAATCTGGAATTGCATTCCCAGCAGGTTGCCAGTATCTCGGAAGTGATTAAAGCCATTTCCGATCAGACCAATCTCCTGGCTCTGAATGCGGCGATAGAAGCGGCGCGAGCCGGAGAATACGGTCGCGGCTTTGCCGTGGTAGCCGACGAAGTACGCTCGCTGGCAAAACGGGTGCGACAGTCTGCTGAGGAAATAACCGGTACCACTGAAGCCGTCCGGGAAAAAATTCATCTAGCCGTCCAATCCATCGCCGCCACTCGGGACCAAACGGAACAAGGCATTAACAAAGCTTTCCAAGTTGAGCAATCGCTGGCCGAGATTCGGCAGTATGCGGATCAAGCCTTGAATAACGTCACGATGATAGCAACCAGCGCCGAACAGCAAACCCAGGTAAGCCAGGAGATCGGCCGCAACATCGAGACGATTGCCCACAGCGTTGAACAAAACAGCAATGCGGCCCAGGAATCAGCTGAAATAGCCAGGCATCTGGCTAAATTGGCGCAAATCGTTGCTCATTAACCAATAAAAGGGGAATTAGACGTGCCCGATTATGTTTGTGTATTGTTTTTATTGGCGGCGGTGATCACCAGTGCTGCTGCATTTATGTGCTACAAAAATCGCCGGACGCGCCTTGAGCATCTACGTGGGCAACTGCATTACCTGGAAATGACCGGCGCCTTGACAAACCTATTGACGCAGATACAACAACATCGCGGCATGGTGAGCGCTTATTTGAACGGCGATGTGAGCTTTAAATACAAAATCACGGTCTTGCAATCCGATATTGATCGGCAGCTCGATCAGCTATCCGGGCAGTTCAAGCGGTCGCCGGAATCGTTTCAGTCGTTCGTTGGCATTCGCGAAGCCTGGAAACAACTACACCCTTCGGCGCTGCATTTGACCAAGGAAGCAAGTTTTGAACGGCACTGTTCATTGGCCGGCACTATTCTCAATTTAATTAGAGATATAGCGGAGCATAGCCAATTACATCAGGAAAGTATTTGTCCGTTCAGCTTTATAGAAATTCTATGGCATCTATTGCCGGATACCGCGGAGGCGATAGGTCAAGCGCGGGCTATCGGTACCGGCATGGCGGCGGCCGGGCGCTGCCGGATCACCGATAGGATCAAGCTGGGTTTTCTGATTACCCGTATCCGTCAGGCCATCGAGCGGGTTGAAGCCGGCATGGGTAACGCTAACATGTCCATGGTTGCCGATAGCAGCTTTCAACAGGCTTCGGCAGCGGTTCATGTGCACATCACCGGTTTTATTAGTCATATCGAGCAAAAATTGTTGAGCGTGGATAAGCCGGCGATTGATCCGGCGGCTTTCTTTGACACCGCAACGGGGACATTGAACAGTATTTTTGCGCTTTACGATCAGGGGGAAGTGATTACAAACCATGCCCTGCAAAACCAGCTTGCAAGTGCCAGACGCAGTAGCAATCAGTCTTTCGCCATCGTGTTGGTGAGCTTGGTATTTTTAATGGCTTCGCTGGTTTTGAAGCACGGGGTTGCCTAACCGGCGAGACTAAGAACCACGCCTTCGATGGAGGCAATTTACCTTTAGGGAGGCTGTAGTACAAAATAAGAGGTGTCATTTCGAAATTGTTTGATGCTTGAATATCGTCGCTCCCGCTTCCGCGTGAATGACGGCTTAAGGGTCGGGGTAATAAATTAAACAGTCCATGCCACTTTTTTAGGCAAAAATCCCGGAAAAGGCAGAATGCCAGCGTGCTTCGCTAAGCTAACCTAGGCAAGACCCGTTTGTTGCGCTATGGTTAAGTCCCGCTGCCTCCGGTCTCACTAGCTTGGTCTAGCGGGTTGGCCGAATAGCGCAAGGTCATTTCAGTCGCCGCTAACCTAAACATCCAAGTCCATCTCCACTCCCAGGCAAAATGGCTCAACTACCCGACAGAATCCGAGCCAAATGCCTGTGCATCGACATTGAAACCGCCCGGCAGGATAGCCTAAAGCTGCGGGAGATTGGCGCGTATCGACCGGACACCGATGCCCGCTTGCGTTTATCCGGCAAGGCTGCCGATCTGACACAAAAGCTGGATCACATCAGCGAAGGCGCGGCGTTTGTGTTGGGGCATAACGTGATTGCCTTCGATCAGCCGGCTTTATCCGTGTTGCATCCCGATCTTGCTTTGCACCGCTTGCCTTTGGTCGATACGCTGGAGCTGTCGCCGGTGGCCTTTCCGCAGAATCCTTATCACCGCCTGGTGAAGGACTACAAACTCTGCACCACCACCCGCAACGACCCGGTCCGCGACGCGGAACTGGCTTATGAGCTGTTTTTGGATCAGGCCGACGCCTTGCGCCAGCGGGTGGCTGAACATCCTGACGAGGCGTTGTGCCTGCATTTTTTATTGGCGCCGGAAAACGGCAAGGGCGTAGCGAATTTCTTCGCGACCTTGCGCGCTGCGCTAAGGCCGTCGTTAATCGATGCGCAAGCCGCCTGGCTGCGGGCCACTGACGGCAAGGTGTGCCGTGTCGGACAGCAACACATCGTCAACGACTATTTGCCGGAGCCGGATTGGCACAAGCCGCTGGCTTACGTACTGGCCTGGTTGCGGGTTTCGGGCGGCAATTCCGTACTGCCGCCTTGGGTGAGTTTGTCGTTCCCGAAAACCCGTGAGTTGATCGCGATGTTGCGCGATGTGCCGTGCGGTGACGCCGAATGTGATTGGTGCAGTGAACAGCACGATCTGTCGCAACTGCTGCCGCGTTATTTTCCGGGCATCTTCCAGTTCAGACCGACGCCGACTACTGAGGATGGTCGGTCCTTACAGCAAGTCATCGTCGAACACGGCTTTGCCGGTACGCCGACCCTGGCGATTCTGCCGACCGGCGGCGGCAAATCCTTGTGTTATCAACTGCCGGCGCTGGCACGATTTTATCGCAACGGCAGCTTGACGGTGATCATCTCGCCGCTGCAATCCTTGATGAAGGATCAGGTGGATAACCTGGAAGCGCGCGGCATCACCTGCGCCGGCTACATCAACAGTCTGCTCAATCCCATGGAGCGGCAGGTGATGCTGGATAAGTTGCGGCTGGGCGATTTGGGTTTGATCTTTGTCGCGCCGGAACAATTTCGCAGTAGCGCATTTGCCAAGGCCTTGCTGCATCGGGAAGTCGGCGCCTGGGTGTTCGACGAGGCGCATTGCCTGTCCAAATGGGGCCATGATTTTCGTCCGGATTATTTGTACGTGTCGCGCTTTATCAAGGCCCGGCAAAAAGACAAGCCGTCGCCGGTGTTTTGTTTTACCGCGACCGCCAAGCCAGACGTGATAGAGGATATTGTCGAGCATTTTCGCAAGCGCTTAGGTTATACGCTGGCGTGTTTGACCGGTGGCGTCAGCCGGGAAAACTTGCAGTACGAAGTGCATGCGGTGCCGGCCCAAGCCAAATATCCGGAAGTGCTGCGCTTGTTGGAGCAAAGCTTGCGCGACGCCGGCGGCGCCATTGTGTTTTGCGCCCGGCAGAAGACCGTGGAAGAAATGGCCGAATTTTTGAAACAGGCCGGCCTGGATTGCGGCTACTTTCACGGCGGCATGCAGCCCGAGCAAAAGCGCCAGGTGCAGGAAGCTTTTATCGCCGGCGAACTGCGGGTGATCGCCGCCACCAATGCCTTTGGTATGGGTGTGGATAAAGCCGACGTGCGCTTGGTGATTCATTTGGATACGCCGGGCTCATTGGAAAACTATTTGCAGGAAGCCGGCCGGGCAGGGCGCGATCAAGACTTGGCGCGCTGTGTGTTGTTGTACGACGATGCTGATCTGGATGTGCAGTTTCGGCTGTTGCGCAATTCCAGGCTGACGCAACATGACATTTCCGCCATTCTAAAAGCCTTGCGCGGGATCGAGCGCAAGGATCGCAGCGAAGGTTCAGTGGTGGTCACCAGCGGCGAAATTTTGTTGGAAATTCCGGACAAGCATGGCATCGACCCCGACGCCGCCGATGCCGACACCAAGGTCCGCATCGCCGTGGCCTGGCTGGAAGAGGCGCGTTTGCTGGAGCGCCAGGAAAATCATACCCGGGTATTTCCGGGCAGTTTGCAGGTGGCCAGTATCGATGAAGCCCGAGTCTTGCTGCAGAAAAAACTGGGGCCGAACGCCGGCATCGAGCCGTACATCGTGCTGCTGTCGCAATTGTTTTATAGCGAAGATGACGAAGGCATCAGCACCGACGATTTGATGCTGGCCACGGGACGCAATTCCCACGAAGTGCAGAGCATGTTGCGGGACTTGGATCGTTTTAAACTGGTATCCAACGATACCGAAATCGGCGTGACCTTGTACCGCGACCCCGATACCGCCGTCAGGCTGGAAGACTTGCGTAAGCTGGAAGACGCCTTGATTGCCAGTTTGCGCGAGGCCGCGCCGGATGCGGATCGCGAGCAATGGCAGATTTTGAATGTGCGGCGGCTATGCGACAGCTTGCGCCGCGACTCCGGCGTGGAATTGACGCCGGACAAATTGACCCGCTTGATGAAATCGTTTGCCGAAGCCTTTGGCGATGGGAATGGTCTGCGTGGCTTTTTTGCCTTACGTCCGGCCGGTCAGGACAATCGCTATCTCAAATTGCTACGTAGCTGGCAGGACATCGACACCATCCGCCATAAGCGCATGCGTTTGGCTCAGGCGCTGCTGAATTACTTTCTAGCAAAACGCCAAGGCAATAATCTGCTGGTTACCTGTAAGCAAGGCGATTTGGAAGCGGCTTTGCAAGCCGATCTGACCTTGCAGGATCTGGATGTGCGCGATTGGCAACTGGCCTTGGCGGCGGCGCTGATTTATCTGGACAGCAACGAAGTGCTGCATCTGGCGCGCGGTAAGGCGGTGTTTCGCGCGGCGATGAGTATCCAACTGAATGCCGAGGCCCGGCGCCGGCAGTTTAAAAAGTCCGACTACGCCGAACTGGCTTTGCATTACAAGGACAAGATTATCCAGGTGCATGTGATGGCCGAATACGCCCGGCTGGCGCTGGGCAAGATTCAGGCGGCGATGGCGTTTATCGTCGATTACTTTGGCATGGACAGGCACGAATTCGTGCGCCGCTATTTTGCTGGTCGCCAGGATATTCTGGAAATGGCGACCACCGAAGCCGCGCATCGGCGCATCCTCACCGACCTGCAAAACCCCGAGCAACAGGCCATCGTCGCCGCGCCGCCGGAAGGCAGCCAATTGGTATTGGCCGGCCCCGGCTCCGGCAAGACCAAGGTGATTGTGCATCGGGTCGCCTGGTTACTGCGCGAGTGCATGGTGTTGCCGGAAGATATTATGGTATTGAGCTATAACCGTTCGGCGGCCGTTGAAATCCGCAAGCGTTTGTGGGCCTTAATCGGCGCCGATGCCGCCGGGGTGACCGTGCAAACCCTACACAGTCTGGCGATGCGGCTGACCGGCACCAGTTATGCGGTAGCCGCCGAGCATGGCGAACAAGTCGACTTTAAGGCGGTATTTAAATCCGCCACGGCTTTATTGCAGCAAGCGGAGCAGGGCGACGAGTTGGGGCCGGGCATCCAACGCGACCGCTTGCTATCCGGTTTGCGCTATTTGCTGGTGGATGAATATCAGGACATCAACGCCGAGCATTACGCGTTGATCAGCGCGCTGGCCGGCAGAGCCATCAACAGCGAGGAAGACAAACTATCGCTATTGGCAGTGGGTGACGATGACCAAAATATTTACGCATTTGACGGGGCCAATGTACGCTTCATCAAGCAATTTGCCACGGACTATCAAGCCAAAACCTACTATCTGATTGAAAACTATCGCTCCACCGCGCAGATCATCCATTGTGCAAACCGGGTGATTGCGCCGGCTCGCGAGCGGATGAAAACGCAGCACGCCATCCAAGTCAATTATGCGCGCCGCGAGGCAGCGGAGGGCGGCGAGTTTGCCGAATTGGATAGTTTGACACAAGGCCGGGTACATATCCTGGAAACGCCGGCGCCTCTCCACGGCGAAGTCGAAGTGGCGTTGGCCGAGCTGGTGCGGCTGAATCATTTGGCAAACTCGGGCCAAACCAGCCATTGGGGCCGGTTTGCAGTGATCGCCAGGCATTGGGAAACATTGGAGCCGCTGGGCGAATTATGTCGTCTACAAGGGGCCCCGGTGAGGCTGCTGCGTGACAGTGCTTTGCTGAATTTGCACGGCACAAGGGAAGGCCACAGCTTACTGGCTTTGTTGAACAAGCCGCGGCGCAAGTCCGGTAAATCTAGAGTCTTGCTGCGCTACGGAACCTTGTCGCGCTGGTTTAAGCGCCGCTACCGGCAATCTGTCGATGAGCTGATCGAACATCCTTATCGAGCCATGCTGGCGCAATTCATCATTGCCTCCGAGGCGGTCGCTCCGGGTTGTCAGCAGGTGGTCAGCAATCTTGTCGAAGCGCTTTACGAATTCGGTTCCGGTAGCCAGTCCGGCGCAAACGACAGTCGGCATGCGCCGCTGCTGTTATTGACGGCGCATCGCGCCAAGGGTTTGGAGTTTGATCATGTGCTGATTCTGGACGGCGGCGGCTGGCAGCAGAGCAGCGATGACGAGCGGCGGCTGTTTTATGTGGCGATGACCCGCGCTCGCAAAACCCTGACTGTTTGCGCCAAACAGGGTGGGCGGCATGCTTTTATCCGAGACTGCGAAGCGCTTTGCGTTAAAACCCAGCCGCAATTCAATCGCGGATTTCAAGCATTGGGGCAAAGTACTTGGCTGGCCGATTTGGAGCAAATTGTGCTGTCATGGCCGGGATATTTCGCGCCGGACAAGCCTATTCATCGGGCGATAGCGGCATTGGAGGTTGGTAGCGAGTTGATATTGCGAGCTAGAAGCGATGGGCAAAGCGGCTGGGAACTGGCGGATTTAAGCGGCATGGCCGTCACGCGGATGGCCAAGGCTTTTGCGCCGCCAGCAGGCAGGATAGTGGCGGTGCGGGTTGTCGCCATTTCGGTAAGGCATAAAACCGCCGGCAATACCGAAAGTCTGCGTTGCGAGCATTGGGAATTGGTACTGCCGGAAATTTTGTATCTGCCAGCCGATAGGGTTCCAAGGTCGTGATTTAACAATTTCGGCTGTCCGGTAGGCTGTTCCGGAAGCCCTGCCTTCTGTCGTCAAGCCGTTCGTGCTGAGTCTGTCGAAGCATGATCGGCTTGAACGCGGGAGACCGAAATTTTTCCGGCCACCCTTGAGTCCTTAGCTTTTCAGCTTGGCAATCAACATCTTGTTCACTTCACCTGGATTGGCCTTGCCTTGGGTTTCTTTCATGATTTGCCCGACCAGAGCCATCAACGCTTTGTCCTTGCCGGCCCGATATTGCTCGACCGGCACCGGATTGGCGGCGATCACTTTATCGACGATGGCTTCTATCGCACCGCTGTCGGTGATCTGCTTCAAGCCTTCTTTTTCGATGATTTCGTCGGCACTGTCGGTGCTGTTCCAGAGCTTATCGAATACCTGTTTGGCGGTTTTACCTGAGATGGTGTTGTCGGCAATGCGTTTGAGCAGGCCGGCCAGGCGCTCGGCATTGACCGGACAGTCGCCGATTTCCAATCCGGCTTTGTTCAATGCGCCCAATACGTCGCCGGTCAGCCAGTTGCCGGCCAGCTTGGCTTCGCCGCCGGAGGCTTTGACGACTGTTTCGTAAAAGTCGGCCAATTCGCGCGACGACGTCAAGGTGGTAGCGCTTTCGTTATCCAGGGCGTATTGCTCGATGAAACGCTGTTTTTTGGCATCCGGCAGCTCCGGTAGCGTGGCGCGGATTTCGTCTTTCAGCGACTCTTCGATCAATACCGGCAACAAGTCCGGATCGGGGAAATAGCGGTAGTCGTTGGCTTCTTCCTTGCTGCGCATCGAACGGGTTTCGTCTTTGTTGGCGTCGTAGAGGCGGGTTTCCTGAACCACTTTGCCGCCGCCTTCGATGACATCGATTTGCCGCTCGATTTCGTGATTGATGGCTTTTTCGACGAACTTGAAGGAGTTGATGTTCTTGATTTCGGCGCGGGTGCCAAATTCAGCTTGGCCTTTGGGGCGCACCGAGACGTTGGCGTCGCAGCGGAACGAGCCTTCCGGCATGTTGCCGTCGCAGATTTCCAGGTAGCGGACCAGTTCGTGCAGCTTGCGCATGTAAGCGACTGCTTCCTTGGCCGAACGCATATCCGGTTCGGAAACGATTTCCAACAATGGGGTCCCGGCGCGGTTCAAGTCGATGCCGGTCAGGCCGTGGAAGTCTTCGTGCAAGGATTTGCCGGCGTCTTCTTCAAGATGGGCGCGGGTGATGCCGATGCGTTTGCTGACACCATCGACTTCGATGTCCAGATGGCCATTGCCGACGATAGGCAGTTCGAACTGGCTGATTTGGTAGCCTTTCGGTAAGTCCGGATAAAAATAGTTTTTGCGGGCGAACACCGAATGCGGGGCAATCTCGGCGTCGATGGCCAAACCGAAGGTTACAGCTTTGCGCACGGCGTCTTTATTCAATACGGGCAAAACTCCCGGCAAGCCCAAATCGACCGCGCAGGCCTGGGTATTGGGTTCCGCACCATAGGCAGTGGCGGCGCCGGAGAAGATTTTCGATTTTGTAGACAGTTGGGTGTGGATTTCCAGGCCGATGACGGCTTCCCATTGTGAGTTCATTCGTGGTTCCTTTAAAGCTTATTCGGCAAAAACGTCGTTCAGGTCGATTTGCAGGTCGGGGAATAAATGCGGAGCGGCGATTTCGTTGCCCGGATATAAGCCGCGCAATTGATATTTATCCTGCTCGTCCAGCACGAATTGCTGCACGATTTGTTCGTAGGGAAATACCAGCCAGTATTCTCTTACGCCGCTTTCTTCGTATAAGTCGTATTTCAGGCGCACTTCTTTGCGGCTGTTACCGGGCGACAAGACTTCAATGATCCAGTCCGGCGCGCCGTCGCAGCCTTGTTCGGTGAGTTTGTCTTTGTCGCAAATCACGCATAGGTCGGGTTGGACGACGCTGAAGGCTTCGCCATTTTTGAGTAGCGATTTACGGCGGTCGTAAAGCTTTACGTCAAATGGTGCGACAAACACTTCGCAGGGTTTGCGCTTGAAATAGTTTCCCAAATACAGGAACAAGTTGCCGGAGATGCACTGATGCTTGCGGTTGGGCGCGGGCGACATCGCCATGATCTTGCCTTTAATCAGCTCGACGGATTCTTCAAGCCGCCAAGTCAAATAATCGGCATAGCTGTATGTGCCATCCATATCCAACTGCGACAATTCGGTGATCTTAGCCATGACTAATCTCCGTTATTCAAAACCCTTTGGTGCTTGCAGGTGCCAATCGGTGACTTGCTGGTAGCGGTGGCCGACATTCAGCAACTTGGCTTCGCTGAAATAATTGCCTATCACGTGTAAGCCCACAGGTTTGCCGTCCATGAATCCGGCCGGAATCGACATCGCCGGCAAACCCGCCAAGTTGATGGCAATGGTGTAAATATCTTCCAGATACATCTGAATCGGATCGCTGGTTTTTTCGCCGATTTTGAATGCCGTGCTTGGCGTGACCGGGCCCATTAGTACGTCGACTTCGCTCAAAGCGCGTTTGAAGTCGTCGCTGATCAGGCGGCGCACTTGCTGGGCTTTTAAGTAATAAGCATCGTAATAACCGGCCGACAGCGCATAGGTGCCCATCAAAATCCGCCGCTTGACTTCGGCACCGAAGGCTTCTCCACGCGAGCGAGTGTAAAGGTCGGTCAAGTCGGCGGGATTTTGGCAACGGTAACCGAAGCGCACGCCGTCGTAGCGCGATAGGTTGGACGAGCATTCGGCGGAAGCGATCACGTAATAAGCAGGGATTGCCAACTGCAGATTCGGCATGTCCACTTCTTTGACTTCCGCGCCCAGTTTTTGATATTCGGCAACCGCGGCGTGGATGGTGGCGGCCATTTGGCTATTCAGCCCTGTGCTGAAAAACTGTTTCGGCAGACCGATTTTCAGGCCTTGTAAACTATCGTTCAGGCTGGCGCTATAGTCAGGTACGGGTTGATCGACGCTGGTCGAATCTTTGGGATCGAAGCCGGCCATCACCTGCAAAAGTAAAGCCGCGTCTTCGGCGCTACGCGCCATCGGGCCGCCTTGATCCAGGCTGGAAGCGTAGGCGATCATGCCGTAACGCGACACGCGGCCGTAAGTCGGTTTCAATCCGGTGATACCGCACAGCGCTGCCGGCTGGCGAATCGAGCCGCCGGTGTCTGTGCCGGTCACCGCAGGCGCCAGACGCGCCGCGACTGCCGCCGCCGAGCCGCCGGACGAACCGCCGGGGACGCAATCGGTCGCCCAAGGGTTGCGCACCGGGCCGTAGAAACTGTTTTCGTTGGACGAGCCCATCGCAAACTCGTCCATGTTCAATTTGCCTAGCATCACCGCGCCGGCCCTGTTGAAGTGTTCAACCACCGTGGCATCGTAAGGGGCGATGAAGTTATCCAGCATTTTCGAGCCGCAGCTGGTTTTAGTGCCTAGCGTGCAGAAAATATCTTTTTGGGCGATGGGGATGCCGGCCAATGGTCCAGCATTGCCGCTAGCCAGTAACTGATCGGCCGCCTGGGCCTGTTGCAAGGCGCTGTCGGCGCTGACGGTAATAAATGCGTTCAAGTTCTGGTGCTGGTGGGTGCGGTCCAGAAAATGTTGAGTCAGTTCTAAGCTGGAGAATGCTTTGCTGCGCAGCCCGGCTGCCAGTTCGGTGAGGGTAAGTTTGTGCATAATCGTCCTTAATCGATGACTTTGGGGACCAGGTACAATCCGGCTTCGGTTTGCGGGGCGATGGTTTGGAAATGGTCGCGGTGATCGCTCTCGGTCACAGCATCTTCGCGCAGGCGCTGCATTTGATCCAGCGGGTGCGCCATGGGTGTCACGCCGGTCGTGTCTAATTGGCCCATTTGCGTCATTAATTCCAGTACGCCCGATAGGTCTTTTGCATAGTGTTCGACATCTTGTTCCGCAATGCCCAGCCTCGCCAGGTGAGCGATTTTTTTAACGTCATTCGCCGTTAACGACATTCTTGTAACTCCAGGTTTTCTTAGTAAAACTATGATACTTTATATCTTGCTCAAATACCTGCTTGATTGTTAAAGTAGCGGGATTTTCCGTGTGCGCTTAGGGTACTGCATAAAATGTTTAAAAGAATTCGTGGCCTGTTTTCCAATGATTTGTCGATCGATTTGGGTACGGCAAATACGCTGATTTATGTTCCGGGCCAGGGAATCGTACTCAACGAGCCTTCCGTGGTGGCGATTAAAGAAGACAAAATTCGCGGCCAAAAAACCATCGCGGCTATCGGTGCCGACGCCAAAAGCATGTTGGGCCGTACGCCCGGCAATATTACCGCTATTCGGCCGTTGAAAGACGGCGTGATTGCCGACTTTGCGGTCACCGAGCGCATGCTGCGGTTTTTTATCAAAAAAGTCCACGAAAACAAACTGTTGCGGCCCAGTCCGCGTATTCTGATCTGCGTGCCTTGCGGCTCTACGCAAGTGGAACGGCGGGCAATTCGTGAATCGGCGGCCATGGCGGGGGCTAGAGAAGTATATTTGATTGAAGAGCCGATGTCGGCTGCAGTCGGTGCCGGATTGCCGGTGGATACTGCTCACGGTTCGATGGTGCTGGATATTGGCGGCGGCACTTCAGAGGTGGCGGTGATTTCCTTGAATGGTATCGTTTATTCGGCGTCGGTCCGAATCGGCGGCGACCGCTTCGACGACGCCATCATCAGCTATGTGCGCCGTAATTACGGCACTTTGATTGGCGAAGCGACTGCCGAAAAAATCAAACATCAAATCGGCGCGGCCTATCCTGGCAGCGAAGTGCGGGAGATGCAGGTCACCGGCCGCAATTTGGCCGAGGGCGTGCCGCGCAGCTTTTCATTGAACAGCAATGAAATTCTGGAAGCCTTGCAAGAACCGCTATCCGGCATTGTCAGCGCTGTAAAAGTCGCCCTGGAGCAAACGCCGCCGGAGCTGGGTGCGGACGTGGCCAGTCGCGGTATCGTGTTGACCGGAGGTGGCGCATTGTTGAAAGACATCGACCGCTTGATTTCCGAGGAAACCGGCCTGCCGGTGTATATCGCCGACGATCCTTTGACTTGCGTAGCCCGCGGCGGCGGCATGGTGTTGGAAATGTTGGACTCTAAAGGTGCTTCAGCGTTTTCTTTGGAATAAACGCTGTACCGAAATATCTCTGAAAGGCCGCTGTGACCGCGTAAAGCGGCTACAGCGGCCTTTTCTACGAATTTATGCCGCTCGGCACATGAACTGCCCATGAGCGGAGCTTGATTGTTCTTGCTGTCGCGTCGATGGGTGCCGGTCTTGCCCGTCGCGTTTTGATTGTTAGAGGTTTGCCATAAAACTCTTATTTGCCAAAGGCCCTTCCCTTAATACCCGCTTACTGGTGGCATTGCTGGTATCAATTTCGATGTTGGTGATTGATTATCGCAGTGAACGCCTGGACCGGTTGCGCTCCTTGTTATCGGTGTTCACCTATCCCTTACAATCGCTGGCCAGTCTACCTGTCGATTTTTATCAGACCGTGTCCGGAACGGTGATTTCTTTTGTGGAGCTGCAAAAGGAAAACCGCCGCTTGAAAGAGGCTCAGTTCGTCAACGATGCGAAATTGTTGAAATTCGCAGCCTTGGAAAAGGAAAACACCCGGCTGCGAATGTTGCTGGAAAACTCCTTTCAGCTGGGCGAACAGGTGCTGGTAGCGGAACTGGTGTCGGTAAAACTGGCGCCTTACGAACACACCGTGGTGGTCAACAAAGGCTCGCGTTTTGGCGTGCATCCGGAACAGCCTGTTTTGGATGCCAACGGCATCGTCGGCCAGGTGGTGCGGGCCTTGCCGTCCAGCTCGGAAGTGATGCTGATCACCGATCCCGACCATGCCGTCCCGGTACAGGTTAACCGCAACGGTTTGCGTACCATCGCTTTCGGTACCGGCCAGCCCAATCGTCTGCATTTGCCGTTTCTGGCTAATAACGCGGACATCGTGCCAGGGGATTTGCTGGTTACCTCCGGACTTGGCGGCGTATTTCCGGCCGGTTATCCGGTCGCGGTAGTGGATAAATTCGAAGCCAGGCCAGACAAATCCTTTGCCAATATTTACGCCACGCCCAAGGCGGAATTGGATAAAAGCCGCGAGTTTTTGATCGTCTGGAGTCATTCCACGCCGGTGGTGTTAGGCGAGCAGGGTAAAGCGCCAGCCGAGCCGGAAGCCAAGGAAGCCGAGCATGTCGCGCCTTGATTTTGCCGCTACCATTTACTTCATCGTTACCATAGGCGCGGCGATGGTGCTGCGGGTAATGTCACTGTTTCCCAGTATGGATGTATTCAATCCGGACTGGATTGTATTGGTGTTAATTTATTGGTCCATTGCCCTGCCGGAACGGTTTGGCGTATTCAGCGCTTGGTCGATAGGTTTGTTGACTGACGTATTAACCGGCCGTTTGCTGGGGCAGTACGCCTTGATTTATGCGCTGATTTGCTATTTCAGTATCAACGAGCATCGGCGTTTGCGGCAATTTCCGATGGTGCAGCAATGCTTGTTTGTGTTTTTGTGCTTGTTTGCATCGCAGAGCATTATTTTCGGCACCGAAAGCATGCAAGCCGGCAATCGCCTATCCCTGGCGTTTTGGTATCCGGTATTATCCGGCACCTTGGTGTGGCCGCTGGTGTTTGTGGTGCTGCGTTATATCCGGGTAATGGCACGCATCGTCTAACGGAGCATGGATAGAAAATTCGCCATTAAAGATCCGCTCGCCGAAAGTCGCTTATTTTTAAGCCGCATCGTCGCGGCGTTTATCTTGATCCTGTTTTTGATCGCCGGTTTGGTTACCCGTTTGGTGTATTTGCAGGTGGTCGGTCACGAGCACTATGCAACCTTGTCCAAGGACAACCGCATCAAAATTTCGCCCTTGCCACCCACCCGTGGCGTGATTTACGACCGCAAGGGCCGGATGCTCGCAGAAAACGTGCCCACCTACAGTTTGGAACTGATCCCGGAGCAGATCGAAAATCTTGACGACACCCTAGTCAGGCTACAGAAGCTGCTGGACATTTCCGAAGAAAAAATCGATCTGTTTCAAAAGCAGCGTAAGCGCAACAAATCCTTCACCAGTACGCCGTTACTGCAGAATCTCAGCGACGAGGAAGTCGCTAAATTTGCCGTGGTCAGGCCGTATTTCCCTGGTGTCGATGTCTACGCCCGCTTGGTGCGCCATTATCCTTACGGCGACTTGGCTTCTCATGTGGTCGGCTATGTCGGTCGGATTAACGAGAAGGAAATGCAAACCTTACCACTGGCCAAATATCGCGGTACCAACCACATCGGCAAAACCGGCATCGAAAAAACCTATGAAGAGCATTTGCTGGGCACCGCCGGCTACGAGGAAATAGAAACCAACGCGCAGGCCAGGGCCGTCAACACAGTAGCGACGGTGGAGCCGGTGGCAGGTTCCAACATCTATTTGACGCTGGACATCGATTTACAAAAAATCGCCTACGATGCCTTGTCGGAATACAACGGCGCGGCGGTGGCGATTGAAATCAAAACCGGCGGGGTGCTGGTGTTCGCCAGTCGGCCCGGTTTCGATCCCAATCCGTTTGTTTCCGGTATTTCCGGCAAGGAATACAAGGCTTTGCAGGACTCGCCGGATCAACCTTTATACAACCGAGCCTTGCGCGGCCAGTATCCGCCGGGTTCCACCGTCAAGCCGTTTCTAGGCTTGGCCGGTCTGGAATATGGCGTCACCGATTTTAACCACCGTTTGTTCTGTCCGGGTTATTACAAGCTGCCGAATGTCGATCACAAGTATCGCGACTGGAAAAAGTGGGGGCACGGCATGGTGGATATGAACGAGGCGATTACCCAATCCTGCGACGTGTATTTTTACGACCTGGCCTTAGCATTGGGTATCGATAAGATGCACGACTTTATGGACAAATTCAGTTTCGGCCGAAAAACCGGGATCGATTTGGTTGGCGAAGTCGATGGTTTGATGCCGTCCAAAGAATGGAAAAAACATTACCGTAGCCAGGCGTGGTTTCCGGGCGAAACGCTGATTACCGGGATCGGCCAGGGTTACACGCAAGCCACGCCGCTGCAGTTGGCTCACGCTACTGCTACGCTGGCTAACTACGGCAAAGTGATCACACCGCATTTGGTGCACAGTATTATCAGCGCTGATTACGCGGACATGATAGGCGGTAAAGCCGATGCGCTAATTCCGCTGAAAACCCAAAATGTCGATAACATCATCAAAGGCATGACCAACGTGGTGCACGGAGCGCGGGGTACCGCCGGCCGTTTGGCTAAGGCCATCACCTATCAAATTGCCGGCAAGACCGGTACCGCACAGGTGTTTACCATCAAGCAGGAAGAGAAATACAACGAGGACGCCATCGATTTTAAAATGCGCGATCATGCTTTGTTCATCGCCTTTGCGCCGGTCCACGACCCGCAAATTGCGGTGGCGATTATCGCCGAGCACGGCGGCCACGGCGGCTCGGTGGCGGCGCCTATCGCCGGCGAAATTATCGATGCCTATCTGAATCAAAAAAAGGAGCCGCAGCCATGAGAACCGAAATGCGCAATGAGCAGTTTCAGCCGCCATCGCTGCTGGGTAATTTACTCAGAAAGCTGCATATCGACATCCCATTGTTTATCGGTTTGTTGCTGATTTGCGCGACCAGTTTTGTGATCTTATACAGCGCCGGCGGGCAAGAGGTGCCCTTGTTGATTCGGCATGCCACCCGCATGGGTTTCGCCATTTTATTGATGATCGTGTTGGCGCATATCAACCCGCGACGTTTCCAAAGTTTTTCGGTGGCCTTGTTCTCGATTTGCGTGTTGTTGTTACTGGCAGTAGCGGTGATGGGACAGATCAGTATGGGGGCGCAGCGTTGGTTGGATCTGGGTTTCTTTCGTTTTCAACCGTCCGAATTCACCAAAATCAGTGCTCCGATGATGGTGGCCTGGTATCTGTCGGAACGGGCCTTGCCGCCCAAGCCCAAGCATGTATTAGGCGCGGCGACGCTATTGATAGTGCCGGTTTTGCTGATTGCAAAACAGCCGGATTTGGGGACCTCCTTGCTGGTTGCCAGTTCCGGGGCGGCGGTGTTGTTCTTCGCCGGCTTGTCGTGGTGGTTCATGCTAGGCATTGTGGCTTTACTGGCGTCCTTGACCCCGGTGTTGTGGCATTTCATGCGCGACTATCAGCGCAACCGCGTATTGACGTTTATGAATCCGGAAGCGGACCCCATGGGCGCCGGTTACCATATCATTCAATCCAAGATTGCCATCGGTTCCGGTGGCATCAATGGCAAGGGCTGGTTGGGCAGTAGTCAGGCAGAACTGGACTTCCTACCGGAGAGTTCCACGGATTTTATTTTTGCGGTGTTTGCCGAAGAGTTTGGCTTGTTCGGTTGTCGGGCTGTTGGTTTTGTATCTGCTGGTCATCAGCCGGTGTTTTTACATTGCCGTGCAAGCCCAGGATACCTACTCGCGCTTGTTAGCCGGCAGTTTGGCCTTTACTTTTTTTGTCTACGTTTTTGTGAATATCGGCATGGTGATCGGCGTGCTGCCGGTGGTCGGCGTGCCGCTACCATTGATTAGCTACGGCGGCACCTCAATGGTGACGCTGATGGCCGGCTTCGGTATTCTGATGTCCATCCACACTCACCGTAAATTACTACCTGTTTAATTGGCTTATGAAAATGAATAAAAACCTATCAGCTTGGCTGTTGGCCGCCACGTTGTTCGCTGCCGGTTCGGCATCGGCTGAAATCGCCGAAACCGACAGCTTCAAGCAATTTATCCACAACATGGTCAAGCAGCAGCATTTCAACGAAGCGGAATTGCGCAACCTGTTCAAGGCCGTGCAAATCCAGCAGCCGATTCTGGATGCGATGTCCAAACCGGCGGAAGGCAAGCCCTGGTTTCAGTATCGCGAGATATTCATGACTGAAGCTCGGATTGCTGGCGGCGTGCAGTTCTGGAAAGACAACGAAACGGCCCTGAAAGCCGTGGAAAGCCAATACGGCGTACCGGCGGAAATCATCGTTGCCATCATCGGCGTGGAAACCAAATACGGCGCGCATACCGGCAAATATCGGGTGATAGACGCGTTGTCGACCTTGGGTTTTGCCTATCCGCCGCGTAGCGAGTTCTTCCTGAAAGAACTGGAACAATTCCTGGTGTTGGCCCGCGAAGAGCATATGGACCCATTGCAACCGATGGGTTCTTACGCTGGCGCGATGGGCTTGCCGCAATTCATGCCGAGCAGTTTTCGCGGTTATGCCAAGGATTTTGATCTGGACGGCAAACGGAATATCTGGACCAATAGCGCCGACGCCATAGCCAGCGTGGCCAACTATTTTGTCCGCAACCAATGGCGCACCGGCGGGGCCGTGGCTTACCCGGTCAGTGCGCGCGGCGATGCCTATCGGCAAGCATTGAGCAAAGGTGTTAAGCCGGATACAAATGTTGGTGAATTGCGCCTTTTAGGGGTAGATGTCCCGACACAATTGGCTGCTAGCGAAACCGTCAAGCTGTTGGCTTATCAGCAGCAAGTGGGTGAAGATTTATGGGTAGGCCTGCATAATTTTTATGTCATCACCCGCTACAACCACAGTCCGCTCTACGCAATGGCGGTCTATCAACTCAGCCAGGCTATTGCCGCCCGCAAGGCTTCGTAAGCGTGATTGCCATTGTTGGACTATTCTTGTCCGGCACTGGCAAATACAAGCTTGCCAGCGCGTCCATCTGACTTTACACGGCCGATTCTGTCGGCCCTGTTTCAACTGGCAGCCGGCCTATGCAATTTGATTCTTTTTTATTTCTGATTTTTTGGCTAATCGTTTTAGCCCTGCATTATTCGATACGCAATTGGCGAACGCAAAAAATCGTTCTGCTAATCGCCAGTTATTTGTTCTACGCCGCCTGGAATCTGCCATTTGTGGTGCTGTTATGGATTTCCACCACCGTAGACTTTTTTCTGGCTAAAACCATGGCGGCGGCAAAAAGCCAGGAACGCCGCAAAGGTTTGCTGACGATTAGTTTGTTGGTTAATCTCGGTTTCCTGGGTTTTTTCAAATACGCGGATTTCTTGAACCAAAGTTTTGCCGGTTTGCTCGGGTTGGCTGGAATAAACTATCAACCGCTGCCTTTGGGCATTGTGTTGCCGATCGGTATTTCCTTTTATACCTTCCAAACCTTGTCCTACACGCTGGACGTTTATCAACGCAAAACGCCGGCCGAAACTAGCTTTCTGGATTTTTCGTTATTCGTGACCTTTTTTCCGCAACTGGTGGCCGGGCCAATTGTCCGCGCACCCCAGTTTCTGCCCCAGTGTAAAGCCCCGCAAAAAGCCACCAGTCAGCAATTCGTTTGGGGGCTGACGCTATTTTTATTCGGAATTTTCGCCAAAGCCATTTTGGCCGACACTGCCTTAGCACCGGTAGTCGATCAGATTTACGCTACGCCCAGTGCGTTTGTCGCCCAAGATGTTTGGCTGGGTGTGTTGGCGTTTTCCGGGCAAATCTTTTTCGACTTTGCCGGCTACTCCTTATGCGCCATCGGTGCTGCGCTGACTTTGGGTTTTAGCCTGCCCGATAATTTTCATTGTCCTTATGGCGCGCTGGGCTTTTCGGATTTCTGGAAGCGCTGGCATATCTCGCTGTCCAGCTGGTTACGGGATTACCTGTATTTTAGTCTCGGCGGCAGCAGAGGTAAGCCCGTTAGGACCGTCTTCAATCTGGTATTGGTAATGATTTTGGGTGGACTGTGGCATGGTGCGGCCTGGACGTTTGCGGTGTGGGGATGTTTGCACGGCTTGTTTTTAGTGATTGAACACGGCATCAAGCAAGTCACGTCTTATCGTCCGCTTGGGCTTGCGCCAAAACTGGTGCTGATTGTGCTGACCTTTTTGCTGGTGTCGCTGACCTGGATTCCGTTTCGTGCGCAAGGCTTCGACAACTTAGCGGCAATATTAGGGGCACTGACCAATACCACGGGCAGTAGTGAATTGGGGATGCTCAGCCGGATTGTCGTCGTGACCGTAATGGCAACAACGTTGATTTGGCATATCGTTAGCCGGGACATCAGGCTTGAACAACGATTCGACAGTTTTTCGCCCATGGTCAAAACCAGCCTCGTCGCCTTGTTGATGGTTTGTGTGGGTATTTTTTCTACGGGTGATAGTCGTGCATTCATATACTTCCAATTCTAGTGATCGTTTGCCCCAGCAAGCCCTTAAACGCAGCGTTCTGGCGGGGATGGCGATTGCCGTGCTGCTGTTGACGGTTGTCGAGCTGAGGTTACGGCAAATCGGCTTTCAGCCCACTGTGCAGGACAGCAAGGAGTTATGGGCCACCGAACGCACTAAAGCCGCGTTGCTGGGTAAGCAGGCCCTGATCCTGGTCGGCGACTCGCGCATGCAACTGGATATGGATTTGGATGTATTGGCTGCCGCAACCGGCTTAACCCCAGTGCAACTGGCGATAGACGGTTCGGAGTTTTTGCCGGTGTTGGCTGATTTGGCCGCCGATGACAGTATTACCGGCACCGTACTGGTGTCCGGCGATGTCTGGAAATTGGTGGAAAAATCGCACACCGACCGCGCCAACGAATGGATCAGCTTTTACCACAAAGAATACAAAGACCTGGTGGCGCCCAAGCTGGAAACGCTACTGAAAAGTCGGGTGCAACAATGGTCTGCGTTATACGCCAGCGGCATGCCGGCCAGCGATTTGTTGATACGGTTGATTACGCCGGGCAAAGTCAGGCCGCTTTATCTCAGTACCAAGCCCAATCGGCAACGCGATGCCGATTATCAATTGGTCGACCAGCCGATGTTTTATATTCAAAGAGTGTTGCGTAACCTTGGGCAAACGGTCGATTTTGCTAAAGTAGCCTCGCAAGCCGATTTCGAACGTCTGGTGATTGACGCTTTGCAGCAATCGGCACCGACCCATTACGCGCCGGAGCAGTTTTTCTACGTCAATCGCCTGACAGACCGGATTTTGGAGCGGGGCGGCAAAATCGCCTTTATCAACTTCCCGATGGCAGGATTGATTTTCGCCATTGATGAGCATAGAAGCCCACGTGAATTTGGTTGGGATGTATTTGCCGCTCATAGCCGAGCAATAACTTTTAATTCTCAGGATTATCCGGCGTTAAACTTTGCATTGCCGGACGGCTCGCATTTGGATATGCGAGATAAACAGGCATTTACCACACAGCTGGTTTCGGGATTAAAAGCTAAAGCGGTTTTTTGAAATCGCCTATACATAAGAGCGATTATTAACCCGGTCCTTAAATTCTTTGCGGCCGGCATTCCCAAGGCGGGAAACCATTGTCGCAAGTCAAGCACACAGTCGCCCGCGGGAGTTAAGGGTGGGATAGCAAGATTCTGCGCAGGCAATGTAACGATGAGGCAAGTTGATGGAAGACGATAAAACCGTTTTCATGGGTGTCGGTCCGTTTAAAGCACCGGAAGCGGATGCTGATCGCACCGTATTGGTCAAGCCGGAAACGCTACTGGTCGATTTGCTGAATGTCAGCGGACAAGTGATAGCCAATTACGTCTTCGAGAGCAGTCTCAGCGTGGGGCGTGCCCAAGAGAACTCGGTGGTCGTTAACGATCAATCCATCAGCCGGCATCATTTGCAAATCAAGCGCGAAGCGGACGGCTGGTGGCTTTATGATTTAAACAGCACGCACGGCGTGTATCTGGATAAGAAAAGACTGGCCGCAAAAACCAAGTTGCATTTGCCGGTGTTGTTGGGTCTGGGCGTTTCGCCGTTTGAACTAAAAATTGCCTCCGCGAATGTAAAACCCGTTTTGCCCACGCCAAAGGACGATGCCACTTTATTTGCCGCTGCGCAAACGCCGGTTTTAAATCAACCCATAGCCCCACGACCCAAGCCGCAACAGAATTTATCTGCCGACGCCATCAAAAACCGCCTGTTGTCCGAAGAAGAATCGGCGGATATGGGCGATTACACTCGCATGGTGCGGCGGGTGATCCGCGAGGATAGAACCGTCAGAACCAAAAACTATAAAAAACTGATTTGGTCCTTGGGAATCTTGTTTGTGATAGCCGCCGGCTTGGTCACTTACCAATACCTGGCGCTGGACAATGCCCGTAAGCTGGCAATCAACATGTTTTATGACGTCAAAACCCTGGAAGTCAGTTTGTCGCAAGCCGATATACGGCTGGCGGAAAATATCGAATCTCTGGGTAAGGCTCTGGAGGAGTTAAAGGACGAAAAACTAAAGGTCTCGCAGGAGCGCATCAAAGCCGAACAGGCCAAAATTCTGGAAGAAAAAAAACGCCTGGCCGAGGAACGGCAGAAGCTGAAATTAATGAAAGCCAAATATCAGGGAGTATCTAAAGGAAATCGATTTTCTACGCCTGAGCTTTCCGACCGATGAACAATACGAACGCGAGTTAATCACGCGGGTGGTCAGAGGCTTTGGCGAAAGCGAATTGGAACTGCCTGAAGAATTTGTCACGCAAGTGCGGCAATACATCAAAAATTGGCAAGATACCGGCAGATTGCGCCTGGCTATTAAAAACATGCAAGACAACCAATACGGCCCGATGGTGCTGGAAGCCTTGGATAAGGAAGGTCTGCCCGCTTATTTTATGTATTTGCCGCTGCAGGAAAGCAATTACGACACGAAAGCGATAGGGCCGGAAACGCGCTTTGGCATTGCCAAGGGTGCCTGGCAATTTTTGGCCACTACCGGCCAGGAATACGGGTTGCCGCCCGGTCCATTGGCGAATGTCAGGGAATACGACGAGCAGGATGCGCGTTTTGATTTTGCCCAGGCCACCCAAGCCGGCGCCAAATACCTGAAATACATCTACAGCAAGC
Source organism: Methylomonas sp. Kb3 (assembly GCF_002834115.1). Lineage (NCBI taxonomy): Bacteria > Pseudomonadati > Pseudomonadota > Gammaproteobacteria > Methylococcales > Methylococcaceae > Methylomonas > Methylomonas sp. Kb3. The sequence goes on from NZ_PIZT01000007.1 coordinate 190,774, forward strand.
AAGCTCAAGCGTCGGGCTTATTGGTAATGGCCAGTTATAACTACGGTCATAATAAGGTACGCGGGATGGTGGAAAAAATGCCGGATAACCCGCGCGACCGCAACTTCTGGAAATTCATCCAGCAATACGAAATTCCGGTGGAAACCTATGATTACGTGTTTTACATCGTCTCGGCGGCGGTGATAGGCGAAGACCCTAAGCATTTCGGTTTCGACTTCAGCCCGCCACTTCTACAGCTAACTCAGGCCGTCAATTGAGTTTCTGTTTTTGTTCCAGCGCAACGCCCAATGATTTTGCATAGACTAATGAACAGGCACTAAAGCGGAAATTTTTGCCAAGCTGTTTTATCATGGTGCCGACAAGGATGTGTTCGCTCCCGGGCTGGGCTCGGGTGTTTATAACTGACAAGGATTTTCGATGCCTCCCCGCACTATATCCCTTCGGCTGTTTTCGGTTTCCGCGCGCTGCATTTTTACCTGTCTGCTGGCAATTGCCGCTCCTGGTGCGAGCCAGGCCGGATTAAATGACGCAACTCATAATCTCCCCATTAATCCCACGCCGCAGCACCCGGCCTTCTTGCTTGAGTTGGGTAGTGCGCCTTCTGCACTATCTCATCTACAGTCCGGTGTCCAGATCGTGCAAGGCCAAGCGCTGCCGGAACCGCAAACCGGCGTCAGTTGGCAAGTCGAACCTGATGCCGTCAACGTGCTGCATGCCGGGTTTGGCGCATGGCCGGCGGCTTTTCGGTTCAACTTAACCCAGCCTGCCGCCGGTGATTTTAAATTTTGGGCGCGCTGGCGGCAGGGCGGCGAGCCGACTGTTTGCGTACAGATTTTTGAAGTTTGGGCGGGACCGGATGCCGGCCAGTTGGGGTTGCGCGGCAGCTTTGCGCTGAAACCCAGCGGCTGGGAATACGCCTGGATGAGCGGTGATAAGCCGGTGCCACTGAAAGCCGGTGATACGGTGATCGAAATTCGCAACAGCGGCAATGGTCACGATGCCAAAGTGTTCGATGCGTTTTTGTTGGCGTCGCCGTGGGCGGCGTTGCCCTGGGAGGGGCGAGCGGATCAACCGGCAGTATTGTTGGAATTAGGCAAGGCGCCAATCTTGGCGGCGTTGCCCAAGCCGCGCTATCTCGACGTTGCGACTGGCAGCGCCACGGCGGGCCGCAATACCGGCGCACTGGTCATTGAACCGGATGAAGCATTATTGTTTCATCAAGGGTTTGGCGATTGGGGCGGTAGTTTTCGTTTTGCATTGCCGGCAGCCCTTAAGCCCGGGGAATATCGATTGCTGGCCCGCTATAAAAGCGGCGGCGAAGTGTCTCAGGTCAAACAACGCTTTATCGTCAAGGCCGGTGCAAAACCTGAAGAACTGGCGACTCGCACCGAGTTTGCCCTTACTAACAACACCCCGTGGGAATACCAATGGTTGCAGGCATCTGCCGGCGTGACATTGTTGCCTGGCGACCGTTGGCTGGACATTGAAAATAGCGGCAAGGCCGACGGGGCCAAAGTTTTCGACGCATTTTTATTGATACTTAATAAGCCGCTTGGCGAGTGGATGTCCGCCGAGCAGGCGCAGGTCAGAAATCGCTTCCTGGCGTTGACCAAACCTGCTGTCGGCCCGCGACGCCTGTATCTGTTGGATGGCAAGGGCGAACATGCCGAGATGTTATTTGGCGGCTTGACTGCGGATGCGGCGCGACCGGTCTATGAAAATTTGCCGGTCACTTATTTGCTCGGCCCCGCAGCCGAAGCGATGGCCGGGCAGTTAAATATTAAGACTCTGCCCGCCGCAGTAATCGCCGACGACCATTTCACCGTGCTCGGCGTATTGACTCAACCCGCCGCTGCAACGGCGGTGCTCAAGTTTCTGGCTGAGCCCGGCAAATTCGGCACTATGCCGAAGCTGGCTCAGGTTATTTCCGAGCCGCCGACACCTCTGAACAATGGTGTGCCCCAGGCTTGGCTGGTCGGCGCCTTACAGGACGGCCAAGCCGGCGTATCGGTGTTTGGCCTGGACACGGAAACCATTTTACGGCCCAATCCCGAGCAAGCCTATCTGAGCTTGGAAATGATGGGCGGCAAAATGCGCGATTGGCGCATCGCACCAACCCAAGCCAGCGATGACGTCGACATTGAAGCCAGCACTGCACATGCCTATGGCTGGTCGCGCGGCACCGGCTATGCGCAGCTTTACATCCATGCCCAGCAAGCAACGCCAACACTGTTGCATCTAAGGCAATCCGGTATCAAATCCGCCGGCTGGCTGGATGGTCAATCTGTTGCGTTTACCGATGATCCAAACCCACCCACCGGATTTGCTAAATCTACGGGTGCTCAAGCCAAAACGTTAGTGCATAGCTTGACTACGGAAGGTTTGCTGGCCACCGCCAGCGCCGAGCGCATGCAGTCACCGCAAGTCGCGGCGCTAAACCTGACTCCTGGCTGGCATAGCCTGCTGCTGAAACTGGTAATGCAACATGAGCAAGGGCAGCGCTTTTATTTCTCCGGTGTATTCTCCGATCCAGCCGGACAGACATCGGCAGGCTTGACAACCCAAGTTAGCGATCCCGATGCGGATCTGGCTTTACATCGGATTGCCACAAAGTTACGGCCTATCGTGTTCGTTGATGCGCCGGCCAACCTGCTGCATCCGGGGGATGCGCTGAGGTTAAAAGTGGATTTACGCTGGCAGCCGATTTTGGAAGAAACTACTTTATCGGCGCCGTTACTGCGCTTTCCGGCAAAATGCCGTCTGCGCCTGGTCGATTACAGCGGTAAACAAATCGCCGAACGGGAAGTCAGCGATACCTTTCCCGGTCAGATTGAAGCCGATTTTGGCAAGCTTCTTGAGCCGGGTTATTACGCGGTCTATCCGTCCTTGTATACGACCGACGGCCGCTTGATCATGCATTATCCAGCCGACGGTTTTAGTGTGGTCGGCGGCAATGCCGCCCAAAAGCAAAGGCTGGCGCAAAAGAAACTCTGGAACAACGACTACTACGCGCTGGCCGACGGGGACAAAAGTTTCAGGCAGTCTGGCGGCTATTTTGCTTGGCTGGAACGGATGGGGATTTTCAGAAGCTACGGTAGCTATCCGGGATTTGCTCCCGACTATCAGCCGCTGTGGGAACAAGCCAAGCAGCGCGGCTTGCAGCTATTTGCCGATTCCTCAGGCGACAGCAATTGGTTGAACGACAAGCCTGTTGACGGCCAAAGCTTTATCCAATCTGCGGCGGCTTACACTCGCTATTTTAAAGCCACAAACGAAATAGACATTCGCCATGAAGCCGATTGGCAAACGCTGCGCGAGCCGGCGCATTGGGTCGAACGAGCGAAATGGGAATATCAACAAGCTCATCAAGCCCGCAGCGACGCGCATTATGTCGGCGGCAGCTTGGTCAGACCAGGCGAGGGCGATTGGTTTAAACAGGTATTGCAATTGGGTTTGGACAACTACCAAGATGCTTGGGATGTGCATGCCTATCCGCAGCAGCCGCCGCGTTTCGGCGGGCCGATTGGTAATGGCTCCACAGAAGATGAGCGGGGCGTGCTGGCCGCTTATGCCGATTTAGGCAAAGCCAACAAATTGCCGTTCTGGCTTGGCGAAACCGGTGCCAAGGCCATGCACGGTTTCAGCGGCCGGCGCTGGCAGGCCGAGCAGGTAGCGAAAATCATCGCCTGGGTCAACAGCCGTCAGGATTATCTGGGTGTAGCGTTTTGTATTGCCCACGAATATGACCTGGCTTACGGCCGAATCTGGGACTATTCCTTAGGCCATAAGCCCGGCGAAGCGGCCATGTATACCGCCGGCGCGCTGATCGACGGCTGGCCTTATCGAGCCGTCGATACCCACGACGATAAGGTCCAGGCTGCCTATTTCGGCGAGACTTTGATGATCTGGCGGACGGATGATGCCCGCAGTGACTGGCCAATACGGCTGGACCCGAGCAAAGCCTGGGTGGCGGTGGATGTCGTCGGGCAAGCGCGGGAACTGGCCGTCGATAACGTGGGCCAGGCCATCGTCTCAATTTCCTCCAGCCCCGTGTATGTATTATCGCGGGCGCATTATCTCCAGGCGATTGCCGATTGACGGACTGCGGAATGGCCGTGTTGGTGGAACGCAAAACTGTTTTTTCGAAAATTGCCAAACGATATTGCGTGCGGCATTAATGCTAAATACCTTGGTTTGGCCGCACTGCGCGGCTAGACTTGCACCATTACTAATCCACACGGGATGGCCAGGTGAATAGTTCAAAGCAAACTCCCTTATACGATTTACATCGGCAACTAGGTGCCAAGATGACCACGTTTGCCGGTTACCAGATGCCGGTGCAATACAACAACGGCATCATTCACGAGCATTTGCACTGCCGCAGCCAGGCCGGTTTCTTCGATATTTCGCACATGGGCCAGTGTAGGGTAACTGGCGAACACGCGGCGGAGGCGTTGGAAAAACTCACGCCCGGCGGCATCGTCGATTTAAAGTGCGGCGCGCAGAAATATACCGTCTTGACCAATGCCGACGGCGGCGTTATCGACGACATCATCGTCACCCGCATCGAATCCGGCTTATCCCTCATCGTCAATGCCGGTTGCAAGGACAAGGATTTTGCTTATCTGCGCAGCCAATTACCGGCCGATTGCGTATTCGAAGCGTTAGCGAAACTAGCCTTGTTTGCCTTACAAGGGCCGGCTGCGGCAGCGGTGCTGGCCAAGTTTGCGCCGCAGACTGGCGAGCTGAAATTTATGCAAGCGTGCGCCACCGAGATTGCCGGAACCCAATGCCACATCAGCCGTAGCGGCTACACTGGCGAAGACGGCTTTGAAATATCCTTACCGCAAGCCGAGGCCGAGCGCATTGCGCGTTTGCTGTTGGCGGAACAGGGCGTTGAACCGATTGGCCTGGGGGCTCGCGATACGCTGCGCTTGGAAGCCGGTTTGTGCCTGTATGGTCACGAGCTTAACGAATCGATTACACCTATCGAAGCGGGTTTGCAGTGGATATTCAAAAAAGGCCACAGCGATTTTCCCGGCGCGGAAAAAATTCTGCAGCAACGGCAGGATGGCGCGGAGCGAGTGCGCGTCGGCTTACTGGTGGATGGCCGTATTCCAGTGCGGGACGGCTGTGAGATTGTGCATCAAGACCAGCCAATCGGCACGGTGACCAGCGGCAGTTTCTCGCCGAGTCTAAATCGGCCGGTGGCGATGGCGCTGCTGGATCGCCGATTTGCCGAGCCGAGTACCGGATTAACCGCGCTGGTGCGGAACTCTGCTATTTCGGTGACGGTCACTTCGCTACCTTTCGTTCCGCACCGTTACCGGAGAACATAAAGCCATGTCTGCAAAAAACGCCCGTCTCGACCAACTGGAAATGCGCGGTAATTTCATTCAACGCCACATCGGTCCCAATGCTCAACAGACTCAGGAGATGCTGGCCGAGCTGGGCTTGAGCGATCTGGAACAGATTGTCGGCCAAGTGATTCCGGCCAATATTTTGAATCACGAACCGCTGAAACTTACCAATACCATCAGCGAGCGGGCGGTGATCAAATACTTGCGCAAAATGCGCGAGCGCAACAAGGTGTTGGTATCGATGATAGGCATGGGTTACTACGACACCATCATGCCGGCGGTGATCAAGCGCAACGTCCTGGAAAACCCCGGCTGGTACACCGCCTACACGCCGTATCAAGCCGAAGTCGGGCAGGGCCGGCTGGAAGCTTTATTGAATTTTCAGCAAATGATCATCGATTTGACCGGTATGGATATCGCCAACGCCTCGCTGCTGGACGAAGCGACTGCGGCGGCGGAAGCAATGACCATGTCGCGGCGGCTAGCAAAAAGCCCGTCCAACACCGTGTTGATCGATAAAGATTGCCATCCGCAAACTATCGCGGTGGTGCAGACTCGGGCCGGCTCCTTGGGCTACGAAGTGGTGGTCGCCGATCCGTTCGACAATCTGGCGCAACACGATTTCTTTGCCTTGATTCTGCAATATCCGGGCTCCAGCGGCGAAATCCGCGATCTGACCGAAGCGACCGCGATTGCTCACAGCAAACAAGCGCTGGTGACGGTGGCTGCCGACTTGCTAAGTCTGGTATTGCTCAAACCGCCAGCGGCTTTTGATGCCGACATCGCCGTCGGTAGTGCCCAGCGCTTTGGCGTGCCGATGGGGTACGGCGGCCCACACGCGGCGTTTTTTGCCACCCGCGACGACTTCAAGCGCTCGATGCCTGGGCGCTTGATTGGTGTGTCCAAAGACAGTCACGGCCAGATCGCTTTGCGGATGGCCCTGCAAACCCGCGAGCAACACATTCGCCGCGACAAGGCCACCAGCAATATCTGTACATCGCAGGTTCTGTTGGCGGTGATTGCCGGTTTTTATGCGGTCTATCACGGCGCAGAAGGGCTGCGTCTAATCGCTAGTCGGGTGCATCGCTACGCGCAGATTCTGGCTGCGGGTTTGGCACAAAGCGGCCATCACGTGCTTAGCCAGTGCTATTTCGATACCGTGCTGGTCAAGGTGCCGAATCGGGCCCGCCGCATCGCCGCACAGGCGGCTGATGTGAATATCAATCTGCGGGTTATCGATGCCGATACGCTGGGGATTGCCCTGGACGAAACCACCAACCGCGAGCATTTACGCACCTTATGGCAGGTGTTCGCTTCGCCGATTGCCGAATTGCCGGACATCGCCGCGTTGGATGCGACGCTGGGCGAATGCATCCCTGATACGCTATTGCGCGACGACGCAATTCTGAGCCATCCAGTGTTCAGTCTGTACCATTCGGAAACCGAGATGATGCGCTACATGCGCCGGCTGGCGCGCCGCGATATTGCCTTGGACCGGGCGATGATCCCGCTGGGTTCGTGCACGATGAAACTCAATGCCGCTACCGAAATGCAGGCGATTTCGTTCTACGAATTCAATGCCATGCATCCGTTTGCGCCGCTGTATCAAGCCCAAGGGTATCAGCAATTATTCGCCGAGCTGGAGGACATGCTCTGCGATTTAACCGGCTTTGATGCCTTCTCGTTGCAACCCAATGCCGGCTCGCAAGGCGAATACACCGGCCTGCTGGTGATCCGCAAATACCACCAGGTCAACGGCCAGGGCCAACGTAACATCTGCCTGATTCCGGCCTCGGCGCACGGCACTAATCCGGCCAGCGCTACTTTGGCCGGGTTGCAGGTCGTGGTCGTGGCCTGCGATGACCACGGCAATGTCGATGTCGCCGATCTGCGCGCCAAGGCCGAGCAGTACCGCGACACCTTGGCGGCGTTGATGATTACCTATCCGTCCACCCACGGCGTTTACGAACAAGCGTTTCGGGAAATCTGCGACATCGTTCATCAACACGGTGGCCAAGTGTATATGGATGGCGCTAATTTCAACGCCTTGGTCGGTCTATGTCGGCCCGGCAAGATTGGCGCGGACGTGGCGCATTTGAATTTGCACAAGACGTTTTGCATCCCGCACGGCGGCGGCGGTCCCGGCGTGGGGCCTATCGGTGTGGGTGCGCATCTGGCGCCGTACTTGCCGGATCACCCACTCGTGGAAGGCGTCAATCCCGCCAAGGGCGAACATGGCACGGTGGGTACCGTATCGGCGGCGCCGTGGGGCTCTGCGAGCATTCTCACCATTTCCTGGGCCTACATCGCGATGATGGGCGCCACCGGCCTGCGCCGAGCAACTTTGACCGCAATCATGAATGCCAATTACATCGCCCGCCGCCTGGCGCCGCATTACCCGATTCTGTACACCGACGCCAACGGCTGGGTCGCGCACGAATGCATCATCGATTGCCACGCCTTTAAAAAAACCGCCAACGTCACGGTCGAGGACATCGCCAAGCGTCTGATCGATTACGGTTTTCATGCCCCGACTGTATCGTTTCCGGTGCCGGATACCTTGATGATCGAACCGACCGAAAGCGAGAACAAAACCGAAATCGACCGCTTTTGCGCGGCGATGATCGCGATCCGCGAGGAAATCCACGAGATCGAAACCGGCATAGCCGACCCGGAGCACAACGTCTTGCACAACGCACCGCATACCCACCGCCTGTTGCTGGAGGACTGGCATTTGCCGTATTCCCGGCAAAAAGCCTTCTTCCCGGACAGCCACCAGCACGACGACAAATACTGGCCGCCAGTCGGCCGGATCGACAGCGTCTACGGCGACCGTCACGTGTTTTGCAGTTGCCCGCTGGATTGGGCGCAAGCCGCTACGGAGTGCGATGCTGAAACACGTTAACCAGCCGCTGGCCTTCGTCGACCTGGAAACCACCGGCGCCACCGCCACCAAAGACCGCATCACCGAAATCGGCATCGTCTTGGTAGATGCCGACGGCGTCCGAGAATGGAACCAACTGGTCAACCCGCAAACCCGGATTCCGTTGTTCATCGAGCAAATGACCGGCATCAGCAATGAAATGGTTGCGCAGATGCCCAGCTTTGCCCAAGTGGCCGGCGAGGTGGCGGAATTGCTGGAAGGCCGGTTATTTATTGCTCACAACGCCCGTTTCGATTACGGCTTTTTGAAGAACGAATTCGGCCGGATCGGCCTGACCTTTCGGCCGCAAGTGCTGTGCACGGTCAAACTGTCGCGGACGTTGTATCCGCAATTCCACCGGCATAATCTGGACAGCCTGATCGAACGCCACGGTTTAAAAGCCAAAGACCGGCATCGGGCGTTAGCCGACGCCCAGTTGATCCACCAATTCTGGACTCAAGCCTGCGAGCAGTTTTCCGAAGCGGTGGTCGATCAAGCCGCCCAGAGCCTGGTCGGCCGCTCCAGCCTGCCGTCCAACATCGACCCAAACTTGATCCACGATTTGCCGGAAACCCCCGGCGTTTACCTGTTTTACGGTGAGAACGACCTGCCGTTGTACATCGGTAAAAGCGTGAATATTCGTAACCGGGTATTGGCGCATTTCGGCGCCGACCACAAGAACAGCAAGGAGATGAGCCTGGCCCAGCAGTTACGCCGCATCGACTGGATCGAAACCGCCGGTGAGTTGGGCGCGCTGTTGCTGGAAGCGCGCCTGATTAAGGAAAAAACCCCTGTGCACAACCAACGCCTGCGCCGCAAAAACGCTTTGTGCGCCTGGCAGTTGCAGCAACACGGCGAGCAGCTCAAGCCGGTATTGAGCTGGGCCGGCGAATTGGATTTCGGCGCCCAGGATAATTTGTACGGCCTGTACCACAGTCTGCGCGACGCCCAAAAAGCCTTGCGCGGCGTCGCCGAGCAGCACGGCCTGTGTTTAAGCGTACTGGGCCTGGAGAAAACCGCCGCCGGCCGGCCCTGCTTTGGCCACCAGATCAAAAAATGCCGCGGCGCCTGCGTCGGTTTGGAAGCTCCGCTGGCCCACTCGGCGCGGCTGTTGATGGCCATGCAAAAACTCAAACTCGCCATCTGGCCTTATCCGGGCGCGATTGGCGTGCGCGAAGGCGCGGAACTGCATGTGATTGATCGTTGGTGTTATTTGGGTACCGCGAAAAACGAGGCGGAGATAGAGGAGTTGTTGCAGAGCGGACGGCCGGCTTTTGATCGGGATACTTATATGTTGCTGAGTAAGTCGTTGAAAAAGGCGGAGGTTGTTGGGTTGTCAAAGGCGTTTAGAGTGGTTGGTTGAACCGCGTTCGTCCGGTTACCCCTTTCTAATTGGTATCTACGACCTTTTTATATTTTATTCTAGCTTTCTAGGCTGCACCTGGTTAGCCCTTTGCAAGGAGCCGGTTTCTATGATGATCGCAATTTTTGTTATATCTGGATTGCTTATTTGTATTGCTGTACCAGTCTTCATGGTTAAAACAAAGGATGCCAGAAGGAGACTTCAAACGATGTATATTGGTTTATACATCTCTGGTCTTTCTTTAGTTACCACAATCGGATTGACATATCTCTGTTTAATTGAAGGTGTAATCTCGTTCGGCACTCGAACGCAGAGTGTAACTTTGCTTCAAAGCGAAGCCCCAGTGTTGTATTTGCTGTTGGCCCCTTTTTCAATTGCTCTGCCTAGCTGTTTTATTTTGTTTGGCTGGCGTGTATTCCAAAGCGCCCGACTTGGGAAACCATTGTCGTTAAAACTGTAATTGCAACCTCTAAGAGGAATGTCCTAAAAGCCCGGTAGGGTACGCACCGCGTACCTCCCTGGCTTTTGCTATCACGATAGCATTTTGATGGTACTACAACTTATTATAAAACAACCCAAAAGAGCGCATTGATTATCAAGGTGTCTTATGTTGATGGGAGACCTACTAATGGTGGCACGAAAGATTAGTGTTTTAGGCGTTTTTTTTATCGTTTCGTGTGCGATAGCCAATGAACCAGAATCCATACAACTTAATAATCAGTTGTCTGCCTGCATCGCTGTTAATGACATACAAACGTCCATCGAGAATGGGATTCCTGTCCTCTCGTTTGATGCCAAAATAATTAAATCAATTGCTGAGTGCGGTTGTAAATCAGCTCTGGGATCGTATTCGGTAATGGCCAAAATGGCAGAATATCAATCGTATATAATCGTTGGAAAGGTGGCTTTTACAAAATCCGAACATAAGTATTGGCCATTGTCGGCGGAGCAAGGTTTGATTGACAAAAGAAAATTGGAGATTGTCTTATCCTGTGCTCAACCAGACTAAATATTTTTCTCGTTCCCACGTGCTGCGTGGGGATGTCGGGCTTGGCCGCGCTGCGGCGTGTGCGTGACCGCAGTGCGGAACATTGTGGTTCCCACGCTGCGCGTGGGAACCAGATAACAATGAAAAACCAGATATTGACCGCATTGAGTAACTCTACAGGTACGCCTTCTAACATCAGCCATCAGATTTAGCGCAAATGGGGAGCCAAGAAAAATTGACTAAGCTGTAACCGTTCATCGGGAGGCCGTTTGTCCGTTGAACGGAGGATAGGGCTTTGCGCATCCGCCCAATGATGCTTTCTTGAATTTCTTGTTCGGATCGTTGCGAGAGAAATTCCGGCTGGACCGTGCTTTGCCCGTTGGCGAACGGCCAAGCTTGGGCGCCATAGCATGCTTGCTAAGCATTCTTTCGCGTCAATGCCATGCCTGTAAAGCTTGCCGGGTATTTATCGCTAGCCAAAATCCAGTGTTTTTCAGTTCCGCTTCACGGGAATGCTGCTATTATCAAGCTCACACGACAGACTGTTAACTTCACTGCTCGATTCCACACCAGCTGATGTCCGAAAACACCATCAAATACGCCCAACTTGTCGATCTTGCCAGTCTGCAAACGCTGATGGACGATTTGTACCGGGTGATCGGCATACCTAACGCCATTATCGATACCGACGGCGTTGTTATCACCAACGCCGGCTGGCAAGATGCCTGTGTAAAATTTCATCGGGTCAACCACAACACCTGCAGTAACTGCATAGAAAGCGATACGGCATTGGTTGAAAGCATGTTGAAGGGAGAGCGATTTGCAATCTACAAATGTCTGAACGGGTTGGTAGATTCGGCTATGCCGATTATCGTCGAGGGCCAGCACGTCGCCAATATTTTTACCGGTCAATGTTTTATTGATCCTCCGGATCTGGAATTCTTCCGCAGTCAGGCCAGGCGATATGGGTTCGAGGAAGCTAGTTATCTGCAAAGCATCAGCAAGGTCCCGGTCATTGCCAGGCAGCGGCTGGAAACTATCACGGAAATGTACGCGCACCTCGCGCAAGCCTTTGCCAAACACGGTGCGGACCGGTTGCAGCAAAAACTGGCGGCGGCGGAATTGGCGGAGCTTAATAACGAACTGAATCGGCGCGTCGAAGAAAGAACCGAGCAACTGTTTCAAAACAATCAGCAGTTGCTGCTGGAAAAACGCGCCCTGGCTGCCAGCGAAGCACGCTTATCGGCATTATTCAAACACATGAGTAGCGGCGTGGCGGTATACCGGGCCAGCGAGGACGGCCGGGATTTCATTATCATCGGCTTTAACAAGGCTGCCGAGCAGATCGAAAAAATCACCCGTAAAGAATTGATCGGTAAAAAACTGACCGAGATGTTTCCGGGGGTATTCGAATTCGGGCTGTTGGATGTATTGCGGCGGGTCGCCAAAACCGGGACGCCGGAGGCTTTTCCGCCCTCATATTACCGTGATGAGCGGATTCAGGGTTGGCGGGAAAATTATGTGTATAAATTGCCTGGCGGTGAAATCGTCTCGATTTACAACGATGTTACCGAACGCAAGCTGGCGGAAAAGGCTTTGCATCTGACGCAGTTTTCGGTGGATAGAGCCACTGAATGTTTGTACTGGATAACCGCTGACGCCAGATTCCAATTTGTAAACAACACCGCCTGCCAAGTATTGGGCTATAGCCGCGAGGAGTTGCTGACATTTTCGGTAATGGATATAGACAAGGATTTAACGGCGGAAAATTGGCCCGCGCATTGGCAGGAAGTCAAACAAAAAGGCGCGTTAAAAATGGAAGCCATCCATCGCTGTAAAGACGGTCGGGAAATTCCGGTGGAAGTGGCCGCGAATTATCTGGTTTTTGAGGGTCTGGAATATAACTGTGCGTTCGTGCGCGACATCAGCGAGCGCAAAGCCCTGCAAGCGGAATTGGAGCGCCAGGCGCGTATCGATTATCTAACCGGCATCGCCAATCGCCGCTATTTCATGGAGCAGGGTGAAGCGGAGCTGGCGCGCAGTGATCGTTACGGCAATCCATTGTCGGTACTGATGCTGGATATCGACTATTTTAAAGCCGTCAACGACAACTACGGCCATGCTGCCGGCGATCAGGCTCTGCAAAAACTGGGCTGCATTTTGGTGGAGGTTTTGCGGGAAATCGACATCCCCGGGCGCATGGGCGGCGAGGAATTTGCGATTTTATTACCGGAAACCGGCTTGCTTAAAGCCCTTGAGGTGGCGGAACGACTCCGAAGTGTAGTGGCCGACAGCGTGATTCCGGTTGAATCGGGTTTGGAATTGCAATTTACCGTATCGATTGGCGTGGCTACCCTGACGGATAAAAACAGCAGCATCGGTGATTTGCTGAATTTGGCCGATAAGGGTTTGTATCAAGCTAAACACAGCGGTCGGAATAAGGTCTGTCGTTTTTCGCCGCAAGATTAGGATTGCATCGGCTCGTCAAAACCCTCTCAACTCCGCGCTGCTTCGATAAACTGTGCCAAGGCCGCCACGGAACCGAAGATTTTCACCACATCGTCGCGTTCGGCATCAATTTTTACCTGATACTTTTTACGTATCGCCAATCCCAGTTCCAGTGCGTCTATAGAGTCCAGGCCCAGGCCGTCGTTGAACAGCGCGGCGTGGCTGTCGATGTCCGCCGCATCGACATCTTCCAGCGCCAGCGTGTCGATAATCAGGTGTTTTAATTCAGTTTCCATCTCGCTCATGGCGTTCTCGTTGTTGAGTAAAATAATCCTGTAAATACTGCGTTAAACGCCGCACCGCTATCGAGCGCGGTTGCAGTTCCCGGAAAGGCTGCAATTCCACATCCTCGCCGACGATCATTTGCAAATGAAAACGCCGCTGCGGGATTTGGTACCAGGCTTGAGTTTTGGTGAGGGTGCTGGGTTTACAGGTCAGCGTTACCGGCGTGATTATACTATCGGCTTGTAAAGCAATGGCTGCGGCACCGCGTTGAAAACGATAAGGCCGGCCCGGCACCGAGCGGGTGCCTTCCGGAAAAATGATCATGGTGCCGCCGTTTTGCAGCCAAGCGGCGCAATCGTTGACCATCGTTTCAGAATCGGCGTTGCTGATATAGCCGGCATTTAAGATTGGGCCGCGCATCGCCGGGTTGTGCCACAGGCTGGCCTTGACGATGCAGTTGGCTTGTTTGATTCGGCTGATTAAAAACACCACATCCACCAGCGTCGGGTGGTTGGCGACAATCAGCTGGCGGGGACGGTTGAGTTTTTCCAGTCCTATCACTTCATAGCTCATGACGCCCAGTCTGTGCATCAAGCCTATAAACATATAAAAACTCAGATGCACCGTGTATTGGCCGCGGCCGGCTTTTTCGGCGCGGCTGCCCGGCCATATTGCCAAGAGCGGAAACACCAGCAGCCACAGCATCACGCCACCGATCCCGAAGCTGGTAAAGCTGATCGCAGTGGCCAGTAAACGCCAGCCGTAATCAATTTTTTGAATTAGAGTTTGTGCCATCGCCAGCTGCGGTTCTGATCGCCGAACTGCAACATGGCTGGGTCGGCGGGCAGGAATTGGATTAGGGTCGGCAATTGTAGCGGTTACTGGCTATTGTGACGAGTTATCGACGATAAACCTGAAAATCAGTTGAAGCGTTTGTAAACTGTTCGTGGTCGACGTGCAGCGATGCAGTAAGTACAGCAAAGCAGGAGCACTTGCTGAGCACATCACCACCCCGCCCATCCTTCGCCAGGCTCAGGGCGAACGGAATGTCGATATGCTCAACTGCGTATTACTATCAATCAAAGGGCTTGGAACTATGTTCCTGATGAATTGCGGACTTTATATGCAGCCCGGTAGCGGACGGGAATCCTCTTTGCTGAACTGCGGTAAGGTGGCGAAGGCTTCTTTCAGTTTTTCGTGCCACATCTTGCGGATTTTGCTTAAGTATTCGTTGTCTTCCTGGAAGCAATAGTACTCGTCCAGTGTCAGCGTATCTCGGTGATAAATCAACAGCTCCACCGGCGCGCCGACGCTGGCATTACTGCGCATCGTTGAGTCCATCGAAATCAAGCAGCAACGCCCGGCTTCGTGCAGTGCGGTATCGATTTTTAAAAACCGGTCCAGCACCGGTTTGCCGTATTTGTTTTCGCCGATTTGCAGATAAGGGGTCTGTCGCGAGGTAGTGATGCAATTGCCTTCCGGGTAAATTAAATAAGCGCCGTGCGGCTCCTGGCCGATTTGTCCCGCCAAAATAAAAGTGGCGGACGGATTGAAGCTGCTTTGTCCGGCATCCACATGGCGGCGCTGCTTTTCGACGCTGATCCGCCCCAGATAGGCGGCGGCTTCCGACAGATAGTTGACCGTGTCCAGATTCACTTCGGTCTCTTCTTTCATATCGCGTTTTAACTGGTCGATCACGGCCTGCGTGGTAGCCAGATTGCCGGCACTGAGCAGCACGATTTTCCGATCAGAAGCGGTACAAAATGGGTGCATTTTGCCGTAAATGCTGACATTGTCGATGCCGGCGTTGGTTCTGGAATCCGACGTTAATACCAGTCCGTCTTTTAGAGAGACAGCAATACAATAAGTCATACGCTCTGCGCCTGAAAAATAAGGTTGCCCGCAGTGTACTAAAGAAGCTGCGTAAAGGCCAAGGACAGTATCGATTAACTGGCGGGGTAAGTTGTTAGATGCATCTCAGGCTCGGCTTTCAGTATACTGAGCCGACACGTTTAAATCAGCGGCGGGTAATTCATAGATGATTAGTAAACCAGGCCTGTATCTCGTTGGGGGAGTAGCTGCCGTTGTGCTGGTCTCCAGCGGTTTTTATCTGAAGGAGGGAAATCGGCATACCGATGCCTTGATCCTGTACGGCAACATGGATATTCGCCAGGTGGAACTGAGTTTTCACGATCCGGAGCGCGTCGAGCAGATCCTGGTTCAGGAAGGCGAGCGGGTCAAACGCGGTCAATTGCTGGCGACGCAGGCTTTGGAGCGGTTTCAATACAGCCGCGATCAGGCCGCGGCCAAGGTGGACGTGCAACAACATCAGCTGGATAAGCTGCTGCACGGTTCGCGGCCGCAGGAAATCGGCAAGGCTGGCAATGATGTCAAAGCGGCGGAAGCGGCGGTGGTACTGGCTAAGAAAGAGTTGGTCCGTTTTCAGGCGTTGGTCAAACGCAAACTAAGCTCCGCCGAGTCCCTGGATCGGGCGCAAGCCCAATACGACGCGGCCCAGCAGAGTCTGCAAGCCTTGAAACAGCAATATGCGCTGACTGAAATCGGCCCGCGCCGGGAAGATATTCAAGCGGCGCAAGCACAACTGAAAGCTGATCAGGCCGCGTTACAGCTGGCTGATAAAGTCTTAGCCGATGCGCGCTTGTATGCGCCGCAGGATGGGGTGGTCCAGAACCGCATCCTGGAGCCCGGCGACATGGCCAGCGCCCAAAAGCCGGTTTTGACGTTAGCCTTGCGCGAGCCGTTGTGGGCGAGAACCTACGTGGCGGAAGCTGATTTGGGACGACTGCGTTATGGTCTGCCGGCCAGTTTGGCCAGCGACAGCTTTCCGGATAAAAGCTACCCCGGTTGGGTAGGGTATATGTCGCCGACCGCCGAATTTACGCCCAAAACGGTAGAAACCACCGAGCTGCGCACCAGCCTGGTCTATCAAGTACGGATCTACGCCTGCGACCCGGACGATCAATTGCGGCTGGGTATGCCGGTCACCGTGAGGATAGACACCCAGCAAGCACCGATGGCACAACCGAGCTGCGAACCCGCGCCGTGATTGCCATAGAGGCCGATGCCGCACCGGCGCCATTGACCTTCAGGTCGGTAAGCAAACGCTTTACTGCCGGTGAACGGGTCGTACCGGCCTTGCGGGATGTTTCCTTGCGGCTGTCGCTCGGCCAAGTCACGGCCTTGGTGGGCCCGGACGGTGCCGGTAAAACTACCTTATTACGCTTGGCGGCCGGTTTGTTGTTGCCCAATAGCGGCAGCATAAGCAGTTTTGGTTTGGATACGGCCGCCGCCGGTGCCCAATTGCACCAATTAATCGGCTATATGCCCCAGCGTTTTGGTCTTTATGAGGACTTGAGCGTGCTGGAAAACCTCAATCTTTACGCCGATCTTTACGGCATATCGCTGCAGGACAGGCAGCAGCGCTTCGCCGAGCTGATGCGCATGACCAATCTGCAAAAGTTCAACCAGCGTCTGGCCGGCCGGCTATCCGGCGGTATGAAGCAAAAATTGGGTTTGGCCTGCACCTTGTTGAATCGGCCGAAATTATTGCTGTTGGATGAACCGTCGGTCGGCGTCGATCCCTTGTCGCGCCGCGAGTTGTGGCAAATTATCCAGTCCTTGGTGGCGGAGTTTGGCACCACCGTCTTACTTAGCACGGCGTACATGGATGAAGCCGAGCGTTGCCAGCAGGTGGTATTGCTGGATAGCGGCGAAATTCTGCATCAGGATGCACCGGCCGGCTTTCATCGTCTGGCGGAGGCTTGCAGTTACCAGTTGTCCAGTCCGGTATTGGGTAAACGCCTGCTGCAACAACGTTTGCAGATGCATGCCGATTTAATCGACTCGGTGGTACAAGGTGACACAGTGCGGGCTGTGGCGCGCGCCAATTGCCAGCCGGATTGGACGGCGATATTCGATACTGCCGAGCAAGTGCGGATTACGCCGGTGCCGCCGCGTTTAGAGGATGCTTTTATCATGCTGTTGCTGGCTAGGCACGAGGAAAAGTCGCCAGTGGAAACCGTCTGTTTTGTACCCGGCAATGGTTCGCGGTTTTTGGCGACGGAGCACGCAGCAGTGATTGAAGTCGAGCAAGTTGACCGCTGGTTCGGCAATTTTCAGGCGGTTAAGAAACTGTCTTTCGAGGTGAGGCACGGCGAGATTTTCGGCTTGCTTGGTGCCAACGGCGCCGGTAAAACCACGACATTCAGAATGTTATGCGGCTTGCTGCCGGCCAGCAACGGCCGCTTGCGGGTGGCCGGCCTGGATTTGCGCAATGCGGCAGCCCAGGCCAGGGCCAGACTGGGCTATATGTCGCAGAAGTTTTCCTTATACGGACAATTGTCGGTCAAACAAAATCTGCAGTTTTTCAGCCATGCCTACGGTTTACGCCATAAGCGGCGAACAGAGCGTATAGCCTGGGCGCTTCAAGAGTTTGACCTGACGGAATTTGCCGACACCAATAGCGTCGATCTGCCGCTGGGTTACAAACAACGGTTGGCGCTGGCTTGCGCGCTGATGCACGAGCCCGAGATTCTGTTTCTCGACGAACCGACTTCCGGCATCGATCCGCTGGCGCGCCGCGAGTTTTGGAATCGCATCAATAGCCTGGCGGCGCAAGGCGTGACGATATTGGTCACTACGCATTTCATGGAAGAAGCCGAATATTGCGACCGGCTGTTGATCATGCGCGAGGGCGACATCCTGGCCGCCGGCACGCCGGCCGAGATTCGTAGCCGTAGTCAAACCGCCGAGCAAGCGCCGGCCGAGACGATGGAAGAAGCTTTCATTCGCTTGCTGGAACTCACAGAGGAGTCGGCCGGATGAGTGCCGCCAGCCAGCGCCTGTTGGGCTTGATTCGCAAGGAGTTTTTACAAGTGCTGCGCGACCCCAGCAGCCTGGCGATTGCGTTTGCGATGCCGGTGTTCTTGCTGTTGTTGTTTGGCTACGGGGTGTCGCTGGATGCGCGCCGCGTGCCGATAGGTCTGGTAATCGAGCATGTCTCGCCGGCATCGCGCAGTTTTAGCGCCGGCTTCGATTATTCGGACTATTTTCAGGCGCATTACTTCCGCGACCTGCGTGAGGCCCGGCAGGCCTTATTGACCCGAAAAATCAACGCCATCGTGCATTTGCAGGCGGATTTCGATCAGCGGTTGACCGGCAGCGAACCGGCGCCGATTCAGGTTATTGTCAATGGAGTGGATGCCAATACCGCCCGCCTGACCAGCGGTTATGTGCAAGGCGTTTTTGAAACCTGGCTCAACGCTCGTGCCGCTTGGCAGGGGCAGGAAGCGCCGCAGCCGGTGCAATTGGCGGCCCGGGTTTGGTACAACAGCGCCTTGCGTAGCCGTAATTTTCTGGTGCCGGGCTTGATCGCCGTGATCATGACCTTGATCGGCGCCTTATTAACCGCTTTGGTGATGGCCCGCGAATGGGAGCGCGGCACGATGGAGGCCTTGATTTCGACGCCGGTCAGCGTCCGGGAAGTGCTGCTCGGCAAACTGATTCCGTATTACTTACTGGGCATGGGCGGCATGTTGCTGTCGATAGGCATGGCAGTGTTTTTGTTTCAGGTGCCGCTGGTCGGTTCCTTGTGGGTGTTGCTGATGGCGGGCACATTATTTTTGCTGGCGGCGCTAGGCATGGGTTTGTTGATTTCCATAGCCGCCAAAAATCAGTTTGTCGCCGGGCAGATTGCCATTGTGGTGACTTTTCTGCCGGCCTTTATCCTGTCCGGATTTATTTTCAATATTGATAGCATGCCGTGGGCGGTGCAGCTGTTTACCCATTTGGTGGCGGCTCGTTATTTCGTGGCGATTTTGCAGACCGTATTCCTGGCTGGCGATATTTGGGAAGTCATATTGCCCAACGCATTGGCCTTGTTATTGATGGCGGCGGCGTTTCTGGCCTTGGCCCTGTGGCGGGCGCCGCGCCGTCTGGAGTGACGAATATGTGGTGGCGCATCCAGGCTTTATTGATCAAGGAATTCCTCAGCCTGCTGAAGGATAAAAAAAGCCGCTTTGTATTGATCGTGCCACCGCTGGTGCAGTTATTTTTGCTCAGCTATGCCGCTACTTATGATCTAAACCAACTGCCGATCGCGATTTACAACGAAGACCGTGGCAGCGCCGCCCGCGATTTGATCGCCCGCTTTAACGGCGCGCCGGCGTTTCGGGAGGTGTTGCGCATCGAGCGCCAGGCGCAAATCGCCGCAGCACTGGACAGCAAGCAGGTGTTGATGGTGTTGCATATCGGCCAAACATTCAGCCGCGATTTACTGGGTGGCCGGCAATCGGCACCGGTGCAGATATTACTGGACGGCCGCGATTCCAATACGGCCCAGATTGCCTTGGGCTATGCCCGTAACGTGATCAGCCAGTTCAACAGCGATTGGGCGCGCCAGCACAACCAAACCGGGCCGCCGGCGGAGTTGCGCGTCAGGGCCTGGTTTAATCCCAATCTGGAAAGCCGTTGGTTTATCGTGCCCGGTATCGTCGGCTTGCTGACCTTGGTGGTGACGATGACGGTGGCTGCATTATCGGTGGCGCGCGAACGCGAACAGGGCACGTTCGACCAACTGCTGGTGACGCCGTTCACGCCGGCGGAAATTCTGATCGGCAAAGCCATTCCCGGTCTGATCATCGGTGTAGCTGAAGCGTCGTTCAGTATTTTTATGGTGGTCTTCTGGTTTCAGGTGCCGTTGTTGGGCAGCCTGGCCGCGCTGTATATCGGCATCGTGTTGTATGTGTTTTCGGTGATTGGTGCCGGTTTGATGATTTCCTCGTTATCGGTCACCCAACAACAGGGTCTGCTGGGTGGCTTTCTGGTGATTGTCCCGGGCGTAATCTTGTCCGGCTACGCTACGCCCATCGAGAACATGCCGGAATTGGTGCAGCAGCTGACGTTCGTCAATCCGCTACGTTATTTTTTGATCATTATCCGCGGGGTATTTCTGGAAGGCTTGGGGATTGCCGATTTAATCGACCAATACTGGCCGCTGGCGCTGATCGGTTTGTGCTGTTTGAGTTGCGCCGGCTGGCTATTTCGCAAGCGTATGTACTGAACGATGCCTGGCGTCTGAGTTGCCTCCGAAATTGCCTGCTTTCAGGCCTTTGGCGCTTTGTCCAAATCCTGACAATCGGCCGGCGGGGATTGTGCCGTTACAAACATTAGGCGGCCGTATATTGGGGTGTTTGGTAGTTTATCTTAAAAAATAATTTATATATCAGTAAGTTAAATTGATTTCATAACTGGCATGGCCTGTGCTTTCTCACTGCATAACCAATCAAGTGAGGTGAAGAATATGGAACTGCCAGTATTAAACGAAACTCCAGCAGCCAGCGCAGGCGGCTGCTCCTCCCATTCTTGCGGTACAAGTGATGATCAACTCGGGCATTTGTCCGACGAGATTCGCTCCAAGGTAGAAAATCATCCTTGTTACTCGGAAGATGCGCACCACTATTTTGCCCGCATGCACGTGGCAGTGGCGCCGGCTTGTAACATCCAATGCCACTATTGCAACCGCAAATACGATTGCTCCAACGAGTCGCGTCCCGGCGTGGTGTCCGAGTTGTTGACGCCCGATCAAGCCGTGAAAAAAACCATGGCGGTGGCGGCCAACATCCCGCAAATGACCGTGCTGGGTATCGCCGGCCCCGGCGACCCGCTAGCTAACCCTGAGCGCACCTTCGAAACCTTCCGCCGTTTGAGCGCTGAAGCTCCCGACATCAAGCTTTGCGTTTCCACCAATGGCCTGGCCTTGCCTGAATCGGTCGAAGAACTGGCCAAACACAACATCGACCACGTCACGATCACGATCAACTGTGTTGATCCGGAAATCGGCGCGCAAATTTATCCGTGGATTTTCTGGGAAAACAAACGGATCAAGGGCGTGAAAGGCGCGAAGATCCTGATCGAGCAGCAACAAAAAGGTCTGGAAATGCTGACTGCCAGAGGCATTTTGGTCAAGGTCAACTCGGTGATGATTCCCGGCGTCAACGACAAACACTTGGCGGAAGTCAGCAAAATCGTCAAAGCCAAGGGGGCTTTCCTGCACAATGTGATGCCGTTGATCGCCGAAGCCGAGCACGGCACCTTCTACGGTGTGATGGGCCAACGCGGTCCGACTCAGGACGAGTTGATGGATCTGCAAGACGCCTGCTCCGGCGACATGAATATGATGCGTCACTGCCGGCAGTGCCGGGCCGACGCGGTTGGCCTATTGGGCGAAGACCGCGGCGACGAGTTCACCATGGACAAAATCGAGGCGATGGAAATCGATTACCAATCGGCGATGGAAAAACGCAAAGTGATCCACGAAGCGATTGCCGAGGAAATGCACAGCAAGCGCGCCGCGAAAGCGGAAAAAGCTGCCGGCCACGCCGACGAGCCCAAGCTGAATACCCGTCCCGTGTTGATGGCTATCGCGACCAGCGGTCAAGGCGTGATCAATATGCACTTCGGACATGCCAAAGAGTTTCTAATCTACGAAGCCTCCCCGAACGGCGTGCGTTTCATGAGTCATCGCAAAACCGATTTGTATTGCGGCGGCGACGATACCTGCGGCGACGGCGAGAGCGTGTTGCAACAAACCATTCGTTCCCTGGCCGGCTGTGAAGCGGTGTTGTGCTCCAAAATCGGCTACGAGCCATGGGACTTGCTGGAAAAAGCCGGCATCGTACCCAACGGCGAGCATGCGATGGAGCCTATCGAAGAAGCGGTGATGGCGGTTTACAAGGAAATGGCTGCCGCCGGCAAATTGGACGAGGCTGCGCCGCAAGAAGAGCGAGCGACGGCATAGCCCAATATTTCCTCTCCGGCCGGAGAGGGTAGGGTGAGGAGAATCAAAAAAGCTTTGCTTATTCAATTCCCCTCACACCAGCCCTCTCCATCAGGAGAGGGAGATTGTTAGAACTGATTAACCATCGAATACAAAGGTAACGTCATGGCCTTACAAATCATCGAATCCTGCGTCAACTGTTATGCCTGCGAGCCGTTGTGCCCCAGCAAAGCCATCTACATGTCGGAAAAAGCCGGGCATTTCAGGATCAATCCGAAAAAATGTACCGAATGCGAGGGCGATTATAAAGACACGCAATGCGCCAGCATTTGCCCGATTGAAGGCGCGATTCTCGACGCACTGGGTGTGCCTATCAACCCGCCCGGCTCGCTGACCGGTATCCCGCCCGAAAAAATGGCCGAGGCGATGGCGGAACTACAAGCCCATTAACGGCTATGGCTACCGTGCATTTCTATGAAAAGCCGGGCTGCTTGAACAATACCCGGCAAAAGCAATTGCTGAGTGCCGCCGGCCATTTGCTGGTGGTCTACGATCTATTGCAGCAGCCGTGGGGCAGGGAACCGGGCAAGTTGCGCTCGTTTTTCGGCGACATGCCGGTGGCGGATTGGTTTAACCGCAGCGCACCGGCTGTCAAACAAGGGTTGGTCGATCCGAACGCCGTCAGCGCAGACGAAGCAATCGCGCTGATGGTGGCGCAGCCGTTGTTGATCCGTAGGCCTTTGATGGAGGTCAACGAACAGCGCGTCTGCGGTTTCGACCAACAACAGGTCGATGCCTGGTTGGGCTTGGCTGCCTTAGCTTCGCAAAAGGATTTGGAAACCTGTCCCAAGCAGTCGCGCTCTGAGGCCTGCAAGCCATGAACAGCGTCAGATTGGAGAGCGAAGACGGCGTACCGCTGGCGGTGGCCTTGTCGGAGCGCGTGCATTGGGTCGGTGCGCTGGATCCGAATTTGCGCACTTTCGACATCATCCTGAAGACCGCCAACGGCACCAGCTATAACGCCTATGTGATTCGCGGCAGCGAAGGCGTGGCGGTGATCGATACCGTCAAGGAAGGCTTTGCCAACGCCTTTTTCGCCCGCCTGGAAAGCGTTGCAGACTATTCGGAAATCAAAGTCATCGTCCTCAATCATTTGGAACCCGATCATACCGGCGCCTTGCCGGAGTTGATGAAACGGGCGCCGCACGCGCAGTTGTTCATTTCCCAAAAAGCCCAGTCCATGCTCAAAGGCCTGCTGAAGCAGGACGAGTTGAGCTTTACCCCGGTGCTGACCGGCGACAAGGTCTCGCTGGGCGACCGAAGCCTGGAGTTTTTGCACACCCCGTATTTGCATTGGCCGGACACGCAATGCACCTACGCGCCGGAAGAAGCGATGCTGTTTTCCGGCGACGTGTTTGGCTGCCATTTTTGCGACAACCGCTTGTACAACGACAAAGTCGGCGATTTTCGGTTTTCCTTCGAGTACTACTACGCCCACATCATGCGGCCGTTCAAGGAATACGTGGTCAGGGCTCTGGAGTTGATCGAACCCTTGCCGCTGAAACTGATTGCACCGACCCACGGGCCGATCTTGCGTGACCGCCCGCAGCATTACATCCAGCGTTATCGGCAGTTATCCAGCCCTGCTTTGCATAACGAGCTGCGGCCCAATCAAAAAACCCTGCTGATTTTTTACATTAGCTCTTACGGCAATACCCGGCGCATGGCGGAAGCGATATATCAAGGCGCGATGCAAGTCGAGGATGTGCGCGTATCGCTTTACGACCTGGAGGGTGGCGAGGTGGCGCCGTTTGTCGATTTGATCGAGGAAGCCGACGGTTTGGTGTTGGGTACGCCGACCATCAACGGCGATGCGGTCAAGCCGATATGGGATCTGCTCTCGTCGCTCGCGGTGGTCAATCTGAAAAACAAACTCGGCGGCGTGTTCGGTTCTTACGGCTGGACCGGCGAAGGCGTGCGCCTGGTGGAAGACCGCTTGCGCGGCTTGAAACTGCGGGTACCGATTCAAGGCCTGCGCGTCAAGCTGATTCCTACCGACGACGAGATACTCGAGTGTAAGGCCTTTGGCTTGGAGCTGGCCCAGGAGCTCACCGGGGCCAGAGAATCACGGGTGATTAATTTTGCGGACCTGTAAACCGGATTAAACAGACGCTTGCTATTGAGTCTACAGCGGTATTCGTAGGCTAAACCGATTCACGGACGGATCGGTGACCTCATCGGCTGTAAGGCCGGTGAAAATCAGGAATCGTTTCGATTCCAAACCGGTTGGTCCTCAGATTAGAGGCTGCCGAGATGACTTTTAATACCTTATGGAGTTTTTACAATGGCCAAAGCGACCATTACATTTGAAGATATAAACGTGACGGTTACCGTCCCCGCCGGCACCCGGGTGATTGAGGTGTCCGAGAAAGTAGGTTCCGGCATTACTTACGGTTGCCGGGAAGGCGATTGCGGAACCTGTATCATGAAAGTGACTGCCGGTTGGAACAACTTGACCGAGCCGTCCGTACTGGAAGACAAAATTTTGCGAGAAAACATGGCCGGCAAACACAACCGTCTGGCTTGCCAAGCGCAAGTATTGGGCGGCGAAATTTCCCTTAAACCAGTATAAGTAACGCAAAGGAGTAACACATGGCATTAGTCACATTTACCAGTCCCGAATACCGGGATAAAACCGTTTACGCCGTTGCCGGTAGTCACACCCAGACTATTTTGAAGCTGGCTCTGGAAAACAAGATCCCCATCAATTTCGAATGCGAAGATGGCGAATGCGGCACTTGCGTGGTCCGCGTCACCAGCATCGATAAAAAGCTGGAGCGCATGGGTGGCACGATGACCGAGAAGGAAAAAGCCCTGCTGAAACAAATCGGTAAAGTCACTACCGAACAGTTGGAGCAAATGATCGTCGACGACTTGCCGCCGGAGTGGCGTTTGGCTTGTCAGATGATCGTGAGAGATGAAGATATTCGCGTTGAGTATTAATCGTCTGCGTCATCGTTAAATAGGCCGGAGAATCGAGTATGAGTTGCACACTTAGCATGGCATCGAATGATAGGGTAGACCCCTTGGTTATGAAGTCGCGTCAACACAGTTATGAGGATCTACTGGCCTGTGCCGACCAGTCGCCCAACAGCGTCTGGTTGGCGCAAATTATCGCCAGTTGGTGTGTCGGTGATGGTGTGCTTCCCGATAGATTGGGCTTGAATCCAGTACAATTTGAACAGCTTATCGACCGCTACTTTCCCGGCTATTCCTTGGCGCCGAAAGCCTTTTCCGGTAGCAGTCTGGATTACAGCCGCATGTTGGAAAAACAGGATTTGGAAGTCCTGCTTGCGCAATTCGCCGCCAATCCCGGCGCGGAAACCGAATGGCTGATCGCGCTGATCGTCGCCGCCTGTTTGGGTAGCGATCATTTGTGGCAGGATTTGGGCTTATGGTCGCGCAGCGATTTATCGGCCATGCTGGGCTACAACTTTCCGGAATTGCTGGTGCGCAACAGCAAAGACATGAAATGGAAAAAGTTTTTGTACAAACAACTGTGCGAAGCGGAAGGCTTATACGTTTGCCGGGCGCCGTCCTGTGAGGTTTGTAAAGATTATCAGCAGTGCTTTGGGCCGGAAGACTAAGCGTTTTCGTTTGTTGGCATCCCCCCGTTTTGATGTCAGTCAGCTTGGTTTCCTTGAGCCGATGATTTTAGATCACATCAAGCCCAAAATCCGATAAGCCCCTTTCGTATTTAAAACCACAGTAACCGGCGCGCTGGATTTGTTTTCCCAATACCAGCCGTGCGAGCCTTCAAAGGGCGCGCTTAACGAGCCGCTGGATTGGCTATCGGTCGTTTCTTTATAGCTTTTGAAATAGCCGGTTTTATCGCCTTGCGGCTCGCCGTGAAAATCAAAATACAGCGCCGCGCCATTAGTCGACCACGAATATTCCAGGGCCGCGCCTTTGGCGAGATGAAATTTGTATTCCAGACCTTCTCCGGCCGGCACCACGATTTTTACCGTATCCTGCCATTGCGAAGCTGGCGCCTGTTGCGCCGCATTCGCAACTGTTTGCGGCTCCGGGCAAGCGCTTACGGCTGATTGATTGGCGGTTTTGCTTGGCGACGCCAAGCTAGTTAAACCGGGCATGTGCCCAAACCCGGTCGGATCTATGCCGTATTCAGCGGGCAACACCGCAGTAATCAGCACAACGCCAGCCAATAGCGTTGCCGACAGGCTGGCAATGGTCAGCGATTTAATTGATTGAACTGGCGGATTGCTATCTTGCATCGAGTTATCCATGGATGATGTAGCCCGTGATTTGGTAGCCGAACAGAATCAAGCCGCCGGACATTAACAGGGTGTTGGTGGTTGCTGAAAAGGCGTAATAACTGCGGTGGCGGCGCCAGAAGTCCAACGCGATCAGGATAAACAGCAGAGCCAGAAATTGGCCGATCTCCACACCCACATTAAACGCCAATAAGTTTTTCCAAAGCCCGGTTTCTGGCAGCGAAAAATCCTGCAATTTGGTCGCCAGGCCAAAGCCGTGAAACAGGCCAAAAATCATCACTGCCCATTTGGTATTGGGCTGAAACCCCAATAGGCGTTGAAAACCGCCCAGGTTGTCGAAGCCTTTATACACAATCGACAAGCCGATAATGGCGTCGATGAGAAACGGATTGACCGAGATGCTGCTTAACACGCCGAACAGCAGCGTCAAGCTATGTCCCAAGGTAAACAGGCTGACATAGACCAGCACGTCGCAAGTGCGGAATAAAAAGAAAATCACCCCCACCAAAAACAACAAATGATCGTAGCCGGTGACCATATGTTTGGCGCCGATATACAAAAACGGGCCGATGGCGACGCCTTGGTTGGCCAGCAAAAACCGTTCTGTGTTGGTGTCGACGCCGTGAGCGAAGGCGGCGGGGCTGAGCAGCGTCAATAACGATAAACAGCCGATAACACTGGCATTACGTGATATTGCGGAAAACATGTTTAAAGGGTTGGGTTTAATGTGGCAATGATTGTGAGCTGATAGATACCAGCGCGAAGGCGGCAGAATACCCCGATTAAGCCGCTCGTGGAAAGGGGGGGCCTCTAAGATTAACTTTCGATACGGTTACTTCTTGGGTATGGCCGGATGCCGATTGCCCAAGTGATCGATGTCGTCCAAGCTCATAATCGGCGAATACATTAGATCGTTGATATCGCTGGAGCGTTCCCAACCCAAAACCATTTGGCCGATGGCGCGTTTGGTCATTTTTATAAATCGCGATTCGAGATGCTGGCGGCTACCAGGCGAATTTTCGGGTTCCGGATGCATGCGCGCAGCCGAAACCACCGAACAGCGGCAGACCTTGTCGTGGAAGGAAAACTGGAAACGAAAATTCCGGGCGCGGCTGTTGATGTCGCGGTTGGTCAGAAATATGAAATAGGTGTTGCTGTCCGCTTCCGGCAAACGCTGCATCACGGTTTTAGCTTGTTCGAAGATGTCTTCCGCCGCGAATTGTCGGGTGCCCGGCATCGGCACCAGGCCTTGCGTGCCCATCGCCACCGTGCCTTTGACCCACAGGCCGAACTCCTTACTCAAATCCCTGCCGATTTGCGCTGCAACATCTTCCGAGAAATCATTCAACGGAATCAGATAAACATTCACGGGACCGGTTTTTTCGATGGCGGCTGGCGGGTAGAGCGAGGCGGTCGATATGGATTTTGGCGTTGGAGCCGGGTCGGCTGTGGCTAAGGGCTGGGTATATCGAGAGCTTGTTGTGCAGGCGGCGAAAGTAGCCAACAAAATTATTGCTATTGATAAATGTTTCATTCGGGTTGTCCTGAGCTCATACAAGTTGAATAGGATGAACGAAAATTAGTCA
Organism: Methylomonas sp. Kb3; assembly: GCF_002834115.1. NCBI lineage: Bacteria > Pseudomonadati > Pseudomonadota > Gammaproteobacteria > Methylococcales > Methylococcaceae > Methylomonas > Methylomonas sp. Kb3. Next base: position 218,819 of record NZ_PIZT01000007.1, read on the forward strand.
ATAGACGCTGGATGATGTTTGGAGTCCAGACTAAACCATTGCCTGAGGCGCTTGCTTAGGTGTTCAGCCAGATGAGTTTACCCAGTTGTCTACTTGCAACCCCGGCACTCGCACAAATTCGCGTTCGTTGTTGGTGACCAAAATCCAGCCTTCCGATCTGGCGTGAGCCGCCAACCATAAATCGTTATTGCCGATGGGTTGCCCGATCTTTTGCAGCGCCGCACGTATCTGTCCGTAATGCTCGCCAGCTGCTTCCGGCAAGCCATATACCGGAATCAAACCGTTAAGTTCGTTAATGCCGGCTAACGCCCTTTCCCTGGCCTGACTTTTCTCCGCGCCGAAACGCAACTCGCCCAAGGTTATTACAGACATTGCCAATTCATCGGCTGCATGGCGAGCAAAACGCTCGCGCACCGCGGGCGGATTGTATTTGGCAATATAAATGCAGATATTGGTATCGAGCAGATAGTGAGCGCTCATCAAAGCGCCTCACGATCCTGGGGCGGCGCATCTTCGCGGCCGTCGCTCATTAAGTCGTCGGGCAATGCTGCTAAGGCGTCGAATATCGCGGCGGCGTTGGCGGGCGTTTCCCGCAATACGATTTCATCGCCCCGGCGGAAAATTTCCACTCGGTCAGTATTGAAGCGAAATTCCTTGGGTAGCCGCACTGCCTGGCTATTGCCGGATTGGAAAATACGGGCATAGGTCATAGGGCACTCCATATGTAAAATGTAGTTACGTGAAGTATATACGTTTTCCGGTTGGTGTAAATGACCTGGATGAGTTTGGCTGAGCTCATGGCTAACTTCTTTGACGGATCAAAATGTCTCGCAAACTGACTTGGTTACACCTTTCCGATTTTCATGCCCGCCAACGTGATGGCTGGGATTCACGACAAATCACCGACGCACTTGTCTGTGATTTGAAGCAAATGCAAATAGAACATGGTTTGCGTCCAGACCTTATATTTTTCACTGGCGATTTGGTTTTCGGGGCAGTTTCGGGCGAAAGCATGGACGACCAATACCTGCTAGTCCGTGATTTTCTGGACGCTATTCGCAAGGCTTTTATTCCAGAAATTCCAATTCGCAGTCTTTATTTGGTACCTGGCAATCATGATGTAGATCGAAACGAAATTACTCCAGATCAAACAGCATGGATACGCCAACCAAATCTCAAACTCGACGATGTAATTACGATGATGAGGGATGAAAATAAGCAATGGCAAAGGTTTATGGAAAGGCTGTTGAATTATCGGAACTTTCTTACCAGTTATAACCTTTTACATCTTTTACCTGGCAATCCTCACTTGATTTGGACTGATGCTTTGGAGATACACAATACTCGTGTTGGTATCGCTGGATTAAACTCCGCTTGGTCCCTAGGCGGATTCAAAATTGCGTTGAGATTAGCAGGTAGTCCAGAAATGCTTCCGTATATTCCGGCCAAAAAAATAAAGTTTTTGAGTATCAAACTAACCTGACCGGCCCCGGAATTTTGCAACCAGCGCATCGGCAGTTAAAAGCGTTATGCTTTCTACGTTGGCTTACGCAACCAGGATACGGCCGAACGGGTCTTTGTGGATGGGTGGTAGACTTTCGATGAAAACCGCGTGATCGCTGCCGATGGGGATTTCGGTATAGCCGTTGTCCAGCAAACCGCGCCGCAGCACTCTTGCGTCTACTTGAAAATCGTCACGGCCGAGGTCGCGTTTGATGGCGATTTCCCAGAGGCTGGCAGCACTGAAAAATAGCTGGTTTTGCATATCTTCCAGCATCCGGCGAGCTTGTTCGGGTAGCAAATTTGGCGAGCCAGCCGCCCAAAGCAGCAGATGGGTATCAAGCAGTAGTTTCATCGTCCGCGCCGAATAACTGCCCAATCTCTTCACGGCCCATTCTGTCGAAATCGTCAGGCACTTTGATATATCCGCTCAGGAACCCCAAACGTCGCATTTGATAGCCCGTTGGGCTGTCCAGCGCGGAAACTTTGACGAGCTGTTTACCCGCCTTGGCAATCACGAACGGTTCGCCTTTGGCGGCTTGTTCAACCAATCGAGATAAGTGAGTTTTTGCTTCGTGGATGTTGACGGTTTGCACGATGAGCTCCAGTAAACCAAGTTAACTTAGTTTAGCCTGTGATGAGTCTGTGTTGCTTGTCGTTAGAGGAGCCTGGAAAATGTATTAATCAGCCTGGATGCGCTGCAAACAACTCAGCGCATCCATTCCCAAACAAGCCTACTCGTCGTCCTGGCAGCCAAAATGGTATTGATAATCCGCGATTGCGCGTTTGATGACTTCATGTGCTTCTTCGCGGCCGTAGACGTGGGTAATTTCGCAGACACTTTTTTCGCTGGGTAGGTGTTTGTAAGTCAGGAAGTAGTGTTTCAATCGGTTGATGTACGATTCCGGGCAGTCGGAGACGTCGCGCCATTGCCGGTAGAATTCGTCGCCTTTCATCACCGCGATGATCTTGTCGTCGGCCTCGCCGCCGTCCAGTAAACGGAAGCCGCCGATGGGAATGGCTTGTAACAGGATGTCGCCGTGAGTCACGCTGCGTTCGCTCAATACACAAATATCCAAGGGGTCGCCGTCGCCCTTGCTGACCGGTTTGCCGGATCGCGCGGCGGCATATTCGGCGATTTTTTCTGCGCAATAACTGCGCGGAATAAAGCCGTAAAGAGTAGGGATCATGTTGGAGAATTTTTGCGGCCGGTCGATTTTCAAATAGCCGCTGTCTTTGTCGATTTCGTATTTCACCGTGTCGGACGGTACGATTTCTATGAAGGCGGTCACGATGTCCGGGGTGTTGTCGCCGGGCGAGATACCATGCCAGGGGTGGGCTTTGTGTTTTATATTCATCTAAGATTCAGTAGCTTTGGGGAATAAGGTTATAGGGATATTTACCAGGATGGGGGCAATCCGCAAGACAATCAAGCTTAATACTAGTATCTGATTGGGCTTGCGCTACACGCCGTTGCATGTGGTTATCGACATTACTCTTCGCTGGCCACTGCCGCAGGTTTGAGTTTCATGTCTTTATTCAGCCGTTGCAGGCGCTTGATCATTTCTTTTTTCATCTGTTCGCGGCCTATCGAGTGCTTCAGGCTACTGCCCATGCCCGCAACTTGATCGGTGGAGCTGCGGATTGAGTAAAACACCAGCGTGCCGTCTTTATAAGGTAGGCCGCCGGCGACCACGTGGCTGGAGTTGTAGGAGTGGCCGACGTAAAACTGCCGGGAAACTATAAGGCCGCCGCCTTCGCTGATGGCGACGACACGATGATTAAGTACGGCGGTGGGGCGATCTTCCACGCGCCGATTCAACCATAAAAATTGTTCGCTGGTATTGGCCGGCAACGCGGCAGGGTAGTTCAACCAGGCTTGTTGCAGTTCCGGGAAATATCGCGCCCAGGCTTTGCTGTTCACGGCGTCGTTGCGCAGTTCCGCGGCCGGGTCGGCTGTGCCGCCATCACGGCTGTAAGGGGCAATGCCGGCCAAGCCGCTTTTTTTATAGGCTTGCAGGCGTTGCAGTAAAAATTCGCGGTATTTTTGATTAGCGGTTTTCAGCAAGGTTTTGTTGTCGGCATCCTCCAGCTCGGCTTGCAGGCTTTTCAAGCTGTCCAGTTCGGCTTTGGAGAGGTTGAATTCGTCGCCCGGCTCCGCTTCCAGAAAGGCCTTGGCTTCGTCCAGTTGCTTTTCGGTAAACGCAAACTTCTTAAAACTATCTACGCTGGCGTTATCGCCCAGCATGCCGGTGGCGACGATGTCGCTCTCGCCGGCATTGAGTTTGCCCTTTTTGATGTAGTCGGCCAGTTGCGGCAAGCCTACCGGTATGATCATCGCTACGCCAATAGCGAGTTCTTTTTGGCTGGTTTCGCTGACGTCGTAACCGACGATTTCGCCGCGTTCCAATGGCGGGATTTGCGCGGCGCTGATGCCGAAGTTCTGTAGCGCTTGCTGTGGGCTAGGCGCGTCTTGAGCGTATGCTGCGTGCTGAAATAGCGCAGCGGCGCTCAGTAAAATAATCGGAAAAGACAATTTGTGGATCAACATAAAAACTCCGTTTCAAATAGGTATTCTGATAAAAGTATGATGCTTTCGGCCGCAGATTGCCGAATGCGTTCATTCTAAAAACGTGTGTGCATTGCCGCCTGCCGTTTATTTGTCCGAACCGAACAATTTAGAAATACTGGAATCGCCGCGTCCGGCTGGTTTTGCCGGTGTTGTTGCCCTTGAGACGGACGCCGGCTGCTGATTTTTCGTATCGAACAGCCGCACAAACTCAGCAGCAGGCAGTGGTTTGGAAAACAGATAGCCTTGGCCGTAGTCGCAGCCGGCGGCAGTCAGCAATTCCAGTTGCTGCGCGGTTTCGATGCCTTCGGCTATCACTTTCAAGCCCAGTTTATGCGCCATCACAATAATCGCTTCGCACAGCGCCAGGTCGCTGGAATCGGCTTCCAGATTGCGTACGAAACTCTGGTCTATCTTCAGATAATCGATGTCGAATTTTTTTAGATAAGACAGTGACGAATAGCCGGTGCCGAAATCGTCAATAGCCACCTGGATGCCGGCATCTCGGTAAGCAAATAAATGGTCGCGGACAATATTGTCGACATCCAGCAATAGGCTTTCAGTAATTTCGATGACGACACATTGGCCGGATAAGCCCAGCTCATGCAAATAGTCTATCCATTTGCTGTCGCCCAGATTGCTGCGGGTAAATTGCACCGGCGACTTGTTAATACCCAGTTGCAAATCCGGGAGAAATTGGGCACGCCATTCGGCAACCTGTTTTGCCGCCATCCTAAATACCCAATCGCCAATCTCCACTATCAGGCCGGTCTCTTCCGCCAACGGAATAAATTCCGCCGGGCTGATCATGCCGCGCGTGGGATGTTGCCAGCGGATCAGGGCTTCGGCTTTATGCATTTTGCGGCTGCTCAATTCGATTATAGGTTGATAGAACAGGCAAAACTCTTGATTGGTCAGCGCTTGGCGCAGGTCGCTGGTCAGGCGCATCCGGTTTTGCGCGGTTTGCTCCATCTCGCTGGTGAAGAAATTGTAGCGGTTGCGGCCTTGTTGCTTGGCGGAATACATGGCCTGATCGGCGTTTTTGATTAATTGTTCGGCTTCCTGTGCGTCTTGCGGATAGAAGGTGATGCCGATGCTGACCGAAATGTAGGCTAATTCCTCGCCCAAGCGAAATGGTTCGGCAAGCTGGTGCAGGATGGCTTGCGCGACCCGGTCTATATTGGTTTCCGAGTCCAATTCGCCCAGGATGATGGTGAACTCGTCGCCACCGAGCCGAGCCACCGTATCCACATTGCGTACGCAAGACAGTATGCGCCGCGCCGTTTCCTGCAGCAAAATGTCGCCCATGCCGTGGCCCAGGGTGTCGTTAATTTCCTTGAAACGGTCCAGATCCAGCAGCATGACCGCCAGACTGTTTTTGTCGCGCTGGGCTTTTTTGATTTCCTGGTTCAATCGATCCTGGAACATGCGCCGGTTGGCCAAATCGGTAAGCGGGTCGAAATTGGCTTGGCGCCAGATGGTTTGTTCGACATGTTTTTGCTCGGTAATTTCCGAGAACATCGCCACCCGGCGCTCTACTTCGCCGTGTTCGCCGTAGATGGTGTTGATCACTAGCCATTCTTGGTAAATATCGCCGTTTTTGCGTTTATTCCAAATTTCGCCTTGCCAGTGGCCGGTTTGTAACAGCGAGTGCCACATGGTTTGATAAAAATCCGGATCGTGGCGGCCCGATTTCAGAATGTCGGTGGACTTCCCTATCGCGTCTTCCGCGGTATAGCCGGTCAGGCGGGTAAACGCTTCGTTAATCGCGATGATGCGGTTGTCGGTGTCCGCGACCATCACCGCTTCGCCGATGGCTTGGTAAATCATCGCCATCAACTGCATTTCATGTTCTAGCCGCTTCCGTTCGCTGATGTCCAAAACGGATACGAGTATGTAACGCCGGTTGTCTATATCGATAGGTGTCAAACTGATTTCGACCGGAAATTCCGTACCGTCGCCGCGTATTGCGGTTAGGGAGCGGCTGGCGCTCATCGGCCGGGCTTTGTTCTCTTGTAAAAATCGCGCGCGCTGTTCCGGGTGTTTGGCGCGGGCCCGTTCCGGTACCAGCGCTTCGACACTCAGACCTATCAACTCATCCAGCGTGTAGATAAATGCTTTCGCGGCGGGCGGGTTGGCGAGTTTGATGAGGCCGTTTTCGCCAACTAAAAACGTGGCTTCCGGCGAACCATCGACAATCTTGGACAATTGCAGCCATTGCAGCTGTTTGCGTTCGGTAATGTCGGTTTGGGTGCCGATCATGCGCAAAGCCTTGCCCTGGGCATCGCGGCTGATCACTAGGCCGCGCGTTAAAATCCAGCGCCATTGGTTATCGCCGTGCTTTACGCGGTGTTCGTTGCTGAAGCGTGAGCTGCGATTTTCCAGATGCGTTTGCAAGTCGGCCATCATCCGGGCGCTGTCTTCCGGGTGTATCGTGGCTTCCCAATTCCGGTAATCGTTGTCTCTGTCTTGTTCGCTGAAATTCAGAATCTCCATGCAGCGTGGCGACAGAAACACTTTACCGTTGGTCAAATCCCAATCCCAGACGCCGTCACCGCCGCTTTCCAGCGCAAATTTCCAGCGCAATTCGCTTTCCTGCAATAATTTTTCCGATAGCTTGCGCTCGCTGATGTCCGTGGAAATGCCGCATACCGCGTAGATTTCGCCTTGCCCATTACGTAGCGGAAACTTATGCGACAAATACGTATGAATATTACCGTCATGATGGGTGATCTTTTCTTCAAAAATCTGTGCTTGGCCGCTATTGGCGACCTCTAAATCGTTTTTCCACAGGAGTTCGGTGTCGTCGCCCGGAAATAAGTCGATATCCCGTTTGCCTCTGACAGTCTTATTGTCAACCGCGAACAGTTTTTCAAATTGACGGTTGATCAGCAGGTATTGGCCTTGCAGATCTTTGCTGTAAATCACCGTGGGCGTATTGTCCAGGATGCTTTGAAACCGCAATTCGCTGACCGACAGGGATTTGCCGAACTCGACGTTTAAGGATTCGTCTTTGACCAGTTCGATAACGCCGACAATCCGTTCCTGGTCGTCGCGTATGGGCATTTGCATCGAACTGATCCAGCGGCCGTCGCCTGCAGTAAACGGGGTTTGATAGACCGTTTCGCCTTGCAACGCCTTTTGAATGCCGTCAGGAATTGGCGTTTGCGCCAGCCAGGGAAATATTTCAACAGGGTATTTTCCCAGGCAAGCGGCTTGCGGCCATCCCGTCAGGGTTTCCATATAACGGTTCCAGAGTTCGATACGGCCCTGCAGATCGTAAACAATCACGCCTTCCTGAACTGAACGCAGAATGTGTTTGTTGAAATCGCCTAGGGCTTTGCTGAATTGTTCTGAGCGCTGGTAGCGCTCGATAGCCAGCGCCAGGGAAATGCCGACGCTGGACAGCACCAGCAAAAACGACCATTGCAGCAATAGCCCGGTCTCACTGCTGTCGGCTGCAAAAAAGCCTACCTGAAAAATCGCACCGAATATGCTTTGCAGCATGACCATGCTGATTAGTAACAAGGTGCCATGCAAGCCAAAGTAGAGTGCGCCGTAAACCAGAAAAGCGAACATATAAAATGCTTTGCCGTAGTGGCCAAGATGCCACGGCCACTCCAGGAAAATCATTTGTCCCGCCAGAAACGCCGTTGAGACATAAAGCAACGCGCGCCAAATTTGATACGGGTTCCAGTCAAAACTTGGCGGCTGCCGCCAGACCAAAATAAGCGGCGTGACAATCGCAATACCCAAGACGTCGCCCATCCACCAATGCGCTAGACTGATCGGCCATTGCTGCGCCGTTATTGCGTTGAAATGTAACAGAACTAAGGAACCCACTATGGCCGCAACGACCGAAGCCAAGGCGCCGGCAAACAGGATGCGTAAGTAGTCTTGCGGCTGTTGCAGTTTGCGAATCTCGCCCAGCAGATAGCAGCCGGCAAGTGCTTCCACGGTATTGCCGCAAGCGATAGGCAAGGCTTGCTCCAGCGGGTTACCTGCCCACAAACTGCCAAGTAATGCGCCCAGGAACACGCCGGGCCACAGTTTTTTACCGCCGAGCAGCAAGGCTGCCAGTGCGATGCCGCCAGACGGCCAGATGACGGATATTACGTGATTGGCGGCGAAAAACATCAACACCAGTTTGGCAACCAGTGCGTAGGCGACAGCCAAGCCGAAAAGGTGGACTAGTGCTGCGGTGGAAAAGGTCAAAAAACGGCGCAAGAGATTACCTTGATGTATTGAAAGCAGGTGAAGGGACAAGCCCAATATCTTGGTTTATCTCACGAAATGCAAGGTTTTGTCACGGGCTAAGTACGGGGATTTTCGGGCATTCCTAACGGATGAAACGTGGTTTTATGCGGGTGGTTTTCTTCGGTATCCTGTTAGGATTACGCGCCCAGGTTTTCCACTTCCACCGCCACTTTCAATTCGTGGTTCTGGCCGCCGAAAATCACCCCTTTCAATGGCGTAACATCGCTATAGTCCCGGCCCCAGGCGACAATGATGTGCCTGTCCCCCGGCAATTGGTTGTTGGTAGGGTCAAAGTCCATCCAGCCCAGATCCGGTAAATACACCGAAAACCAGGCGTGCGAGGCGTCGGCGCCCACCAGTTTTTTCTTGCCGGGCGGCGGCAGGGTTTCGATATAACCGCTGACGTAGCGGGCCGCCAGGCCTTGCGAGCGGATGCAGCCTATGGCCAGATGGGCGAAATCCTGGCAGACGCCGCGCCGATGTTCCAGTACGGTGGTCAGCGGGGTGGCCAGGTTGGTGAATTCCGGGTCGAAGGTAAAATCGCGGTGAATGCGTTGCATCAGATCGTGTATCGCTTCAATCAGCGCCTTGCCGGGTGTGAATGAGGCTTGCGCGTAAGCGGCCAGCTCGGCGTCGGCGGCGATGAACGGCGAATCCAAGGCAAATTGCCGTGCCTCCAGTAGTGGTTCGCTTCTGTCGTTCCAGAGCGCTTCCTTCACCAATTCCCAGCTCATGCCGTGGCTGAAATCCAACTGCACCGGTTGCGGAAAAATCTGTACTTCGCTGCTGGCGGTGACCACAAACTCCCGATGCGGCTCCCTAATCGAAAACCAGGCCACTTGATTGCCGAAAAAATCGGTACGGGTCCGATAGTCGCAGGGCAAGGGGGTAATTTTTAGTTGCGAGCTGAGCAGTTGCTGATTCGGGCAGGGGCGCGGCTGCATCCGCACTTCGTTGTAAGACAATCCCACCGGTTGTTGGTAGCGGTAGGTAGTGGTATGGGTAACCCGATAACGCATGGTGACTCCCTTAGGACAGCGATTGCGGCGCGTCCCCGTGGCGGAAATAATTGGCGGTCAAAGTATCGGACAACGCGGCCAATAGGGCGTAAATCTTGCTGAGCTGTTGGTCCAGCGCTTCGCGAATCCCGGATTCCGAGACGTTCAATAAGTCGTCGATATTGGCGATATTCAACAGACAACTAGCCTCTAATAGCAAGCGCTCTTCGGCGCTAATCCGGCGGGTACTGGGTTCGCGCGGCAGTTTGCCGACATGCTCCTGCAAACGAGCGATTTGATAAGCTAGTGAGCGGGGATTGTTGGGGTCCATCAGCAGCAGTTCCAAAAACGAGGCTAACTCCAGGTTGCTACGATAATGTTGGCGGTAGCAAATCAGGTTGTCGCTGGTGTCCAGCAGGGATTCCAGCAAGCGGGTTTCCGCCGCTTCGCTTTGCGGCATCGCAAACGCGGTTCTCAATACCGATACCAACTGCAAGCCGCGCTCCAGGCGCCGGCCGATGTCCAGAAACAGCCAGCCGTTGCCGCGCGTCATGCTCTCCATCACCAGACCGCTGAATGCGGAGAGCGTGGTGATTAGCTGATCCATTTGCTCCTGCATCGACCACAAACCGATTTTGCCCAGGCGGCGCGCTTCGGAAACCTGTTCCTCGATTTCGTCAATGACCCGCCAGGTATCCGACGACCATAAATCGCGTACCGCATAGCCGGATTGGATCATCCTGTTTACCGTGTTGGCCAGGCTGCCTGCTCGGCTTTCGTCGGCGACCACTGCCAGTAATTCGGCTTCCGGCGACTGCAACAAACTTTCGTTATCCTCGGCAAAAAAACCGGGGTAGGTGCCGGTCATGCTGGTGACGCAACGCAGCAGGGTTTCCAGGCTGAGCTGATAGTCCGGGCTATCGCGGTCAGGGTTGCTGAACAGCTTTTTGATCGTGGCGCGCAACAAACGTACCCCGCCTTCCGCACGTTCAGCGTTGCGGCCCACCCAGAAAATATTGTCTGCGGCGCGGCTGGGCAAGGCATTGCCGTGGCCGGCCAGACTGCTGCTGCGCTTGGCCGGAATGGCCGGATGCTGCGGTTCCGTGGCAACCACCCAGGTATCTTTACTGATGCCGCCGGTTTGATTACTGATCATCATATTGCCGTATTGCGGTGCGCTGCGACTCAAACCGCCAGGCATCAGCGTATAACCGTCCGCCCGCGCCACCATGAAGCAGCGCAGCACGGTTTGGCGCGGTTCGTAGCCGCCCGCCACCAGCGCCGGCACGGTGGAAAAGCTCTCGTATTCCTGGCCGACGTAAAGCGCCGGGCGGGCCTTGATGCGCGCGCGCCAATCAGCGAGTTGTGCACGGCTCAGCTGATGGCCGAACACCGAACGTTCGCCGGGTTTGCGGTAGATCGGTTTGATGACCAGGCGTTCCAGATTGGCGAGGACGTAATTTAACTCGCGGGCTTGGCCGCACCACCAGGTGGCGATCGAATTTAGCTTTAGGGTTTGACCCAGGAAGTATTTGGCGATGCCCGGCAGGAACGGCATGATGCCGGGATTTTCCAATATGCCGCTACCTAGCGGGTTGGCAATCGCCACATTGCCGCGCCTGACCACTTCCAACAGGCCGGGGACGCCTAGCCGCGAGTCTTCGCGCAGTTCCAGCGGGTCGCAGTAATTGTCGTCAACCCGACGCAAGATCACATCCACCCGCTGCAAGCCGACCAGCGATTTAAGCCAGACATAGCCGTCGCGAATCGTCAGGTCGTCGCCCTGTACCAGCGGATAACCCAGATAGGAGGCCAGATAGGCGTGTTCGAAGAAAGTTTCGTTCAAAGGGCCGGGCGTCAGTACCACCACGCGCGGGGTATCGGCGTCGCCGGGGGCGACGGCATTCAGGCCGGCGCGCAGGGATTGAAAGAAACGCGCCAAACGATGGACATGAGTGTCGCGGAACAAGCTGGGCAACACCCGTGACATGGCCAAGCGGTTTTCCAACGCATAACCGGCACCGGATGGCGCTTGCGTACGATCACCCAGTACCCACATTTTTTTGTCCGGGCCGCGGGCCAGGTCGGCGGCGCACAATACCAACTGATGCTGGCCGGGCAAGCTTACTTGATCACAAACGCGCAGAAAGCCGCCGTGGTTGTAGATCAGTTCCAGTGGCAACAGATTTTTCTTGATCAGCTGGCGCGGGCCGTACAGGTCGGCCAAAATCAGATTCAACAGTTCGGCGCGTTGCAGCAGTCCGGCTTCAATGTCAAACCACTCGTCGCCGGAAAGCAATAGCGGTATCGGGTCGAGTTGCCAAGGGCGGTTAATACCGTCCGGGTCGTCATAAACGTTGTAGGTGACGCCGTTTTCGCGCAGCAGTCTTAGCGCTTCCTGGTGGCGTTCGCCGACTTCGCGGGGGCCAAGCTGTTGCAACGCCTGCATCAGGTGGGCCCAATGCGGTCTAACCCGGCCCGTCTCGTCCAGCATTTCGTCGTGGGCCCCCTTATCGAGGCGGTATCCCGGCGCGAAAGCTTCTGGTGTGCTTAAGGTTTTCATAGGTTTAGTTTGCCGGTTTACCGGGTATAGCGCAATTGATCAAAGCTAATCTCGTTTTTTTTATGTTTTCTAAGCTGGTTTTTATTGCAGATGCCGATTCTGACGAGACTTTGGATAATGCGTAGTCTAAGAAACTCGCAAAAAGCATGCCGTTACGATCAGAAAGAGCGGAGTGCGGCATAGATCTTTTGGATTCGGTGGCTCCGCCTAGAGTCACTTAATATAAAGCATTGGCTTTCTTCAAGCTTCTGAACTAAAGGGTATTTGCCAGTGCTAAGGCGCGATAAGTCGGTCACGGCCGAGCAAGTGATAGCCGTAGGCGCGCAACTTGGCATTGCTATTGCTTTATATCGGGTAAATCATTAGAACCGGTTTGCGTTGAAATGGTGCGGTCGTTTTTGCACCAATTTCGCGCGGACTTGCACCATAAAAGCAAATATCACGGATGCATACAGCATGGTTACTTCGACAATTTGGGCGGATTACAGCGCCGATAAGGCTTACGACGAGATGATTGCTGCGGGCGGCAAGCCGCGTGATACCTGCGCCAGTTTGAGTCAATACTTACAATCTTTGGGCATGGATGCAATTAAGGGCCGGTTGTCGGCGGCGGAGGCGGCCATCATGGAGATGGGCATCACCTTCACCGTCTACAGCGACGAAGGCAATATCGATAGAGCTTGGCCTTTCGACATCATTCCCAGGCTGATCGATTTTCAGGAATGGCAAGCCGTGGAAGCAGGTCTGAAACAGCGTCTGAAAGCTTTGAATTGCTTTATCAACGATGTTTATAACCAGCAGCAGATTATCAAGGATGGTTTGGTGCCTGCTGATTTGATCAACAGTTCCAGCAATTTTCGTAAGGAATGTTTGGGCATGCAGCCCAAATTCGGCACATGGGCCAATATTTGCGGCAGCGATCTGGTGCGGGCTGGCGACGGCAAGCTGTATGTGCTGGAAGACAATTTGCGGGTGCCATCCGGCGTGTCGTACATGATCGAAAACCGGGTAATTACCAAACGGATCTTTCCGGAGTTGTTGGAAAATCTGAATATTCTGCCGGTGGACGATTATCCGACCCAGTTGTTCGAAATGCTGGCGTCACTGGCACCGGATACCGATGACACCCCGCAAATTGCCGTCTTGACGCCCGGTATTTATAACTCGGCCTATTTCGAACACGCTTTCCTGGCGCAACAAATGGGTGCGGAACTGGTGGAAGGCGGCGACTTGCTGGTCAAGGATGACGATTGTGTTTATATGCGTACCATCAAGGGTCTGGAAAAAGTCGATGTGATTTACCGGCGCATTGATGATCTGTTTCTCGATCCTGAAGTCTTTCATAAGGATTCGGTATTGGGCGTGAAGGGCTTGATGCGGGCCTGGAAAGCCGGCAATGTGGCGCTGGCTAATGCGCCGGGCGCGGGGGTAGCGGACGACAAGGTGGTGTATGCCTACGTGCCGGAAATGATTCGCTACTATCTGAACGAAGAGCCGGTTTTGCCGAACGTGCCGACTTATCTCTGTAGCGATCCGGAACAATGCGCCTACGTGCTGGCGCATTTGCCGGAGCTGGTGGTAAAACCGGCCAACGAGTCCGGCGGCTATGGCATGTTGGTCGGCCCGCACGCCAGCCAAAAGGAAATCAAGCAATTTCATAAACTGATTAAAAACAATCCGCGTAATTACATCGCCCAGCCAACTTTGGCTTTATCAACCTGCCCGACCTTGTGCGGTGATAGTCTGGAGCCCAGGCACATCGACTTGCGCCCCTTCATCCTGCAAGGTGAGAACGGCTTTGTCACCGCTGGCGGCTTGACCCGCGTGGCGCTCAGGGCCGGTTCGCTGGTGGTGAATTCATCGCAGGGCGGCGGCAGTAAAGACACTTGGATTATCAACAGGGAGCAATAAGATGTTATCGCGATCCGCCGAACGTTTGTACTGGATGGCCCGTTATCTGGAGCGCACCGAAAACACCGCCCGCCTGATCAGCGCCACGATGCATTTGATCTACGACTTGCCGTATGGTGTGGAATTAGGCTGGCGCAATTTATTAAATATTTGCGGCGTCGAAGAGGCGTTTTATCAACGCTTTAAAAATCCCAGCGAGCAGAATACCACCCGGTTTTTATTAGCCGATATGAGCAATCCCGGCTCCTTATTGGCGTCGTTGTCGTTTGCTCGCGAGAATATCCGTACCAGCCGCGAGCTGATGCCCGATGAGGCCTGGCAGCAGGTCAACGAAATGTATCTGTACGCTAATAACAATCTGGATAGCTTGTCCAATCGGCGGGGGCGTGCGCTGTTCTTGCAGGAAATCATGGCTGGGTGCCAGCGCTTTACTGGTTTTATGGCCGGGTCTATGAGTAGCAGCGACAGTGCCCGGTTTATCTGTATCGGCCGCAATTTGGAACGGGCCGATATGACCAGCCGGATCATGGATTTCGGCACCGTATTGTTGGCGGAAAATCGCAGCACCAAAATGCGCGAGTACGAGACCATCCTGTGGATCAACGTTTTGAAGTCCTTGAGTGCGGTCTTGATGTATCGCAAACACGTCCGCAACCGAATTAAAGGTGAGGATGTTTTGAACTATCTGTTAAAAAATCCGGATTTTCCCAGGGCCGTGCTGCATTGCATCGAGGAGATTACGCATTGCATCAAACGCTTGCCGCATGCTGTCGAACTATTCCCGCAGCTGGAACAATTGGAACAGCAGGTACTCGCCATTGAGATTAAGCAGACTACCCCGGAGCAATTGCATCAAGTGCTGGACGGCTTGCAAGCGAAGTTCGACGATTTACACCAGCAAATCGCGGCCATGTGGTTTTTAAATAGTCTTGGCGAGGCCGAAGCCGAGAAAAATTGACATTATTGCCGACAGGAAGATTTTCACCAGCCAGGCCTCTGCAGCGCTGAGCACCCGCTTGGTTGAGCGCAATCGCTCTGCGTCAAGGGCGCGCTGCTTGGATTGCTACTGACCCAAACCCCCAAGTTTGCTATATCATGGAAGCATCGTTTTCTAAAACTAAAGGGGGAGGATTATGGATAAGCTAAGGGCACTGGGTCTGGGGGCGGTGGGGCAAGACGAGCAATCTGTTAAGCAACAGTTGCATCTTTATATCAATCTGAAACTGGCTTCATGCGGGCAGCCGACGTGTATCGATACCGAGTCGGCGCAGTTTATGGATACCGCTCAGGACTTGCTGAATAGCTATCTGGAAAAAAGCCGCTTGTTGGCCAGTTCCTCCCTTTATCCCGCCGATAGACGGATTCAAGATTTCCTGGAGCGCTATTGCGCGGATCTGGGCTTTGCAAAAATCCCCAGCTTGCCGACGATGACTTTCGAGTTGGATAAGCACGGCGTGGCGCGTGAATTATCGTTGCCTTTGGGCGAGGATGAATTTCGTTCCGAAATCGTCTCCAGCTTTCGGGTGAAGCAAGGCATTTTGCACAATCCAGCCAGCGACCGGCGTACCACGCAAGGCTCGTTTCATGTTGCGGAAGGCGGTCTACCCGTCCCCGGCGATAAGAAGCAGGTACCCAAGCTGACTTTTGCCTTGATGCTGGGTGAGGCTTTGAACCCACCCGACGATTTGATGGTGCTGCCGTTTACCGCTCACCAGCCCAAGCCGGCACGCATGTTTGCTTCATTATTGATGCGGCCGGTAGTCTGTCCGGAAATCCCGGGTGTTGCCGCCGAAAAGTCCATGGAAATCCGTTTTTTTGCGCCGGGCAATCTGGTCAGCAATCTGGACTTTGTTGAGAGCATCTTCGGCAACGGCGGCAATCCTGCCTTGCCGGAATGCGATGCGGCCCTGGATGTCGAGCATTGGTCAGGCCACAGCGGCTGCGTGATTCTGGCCCCGCATTTAACCAAGCTCACTAAAAAGCAGTTGGGGCTGCCTCATTGGGACGAGGCCACCGAACGGCAACGCGCCGATGGCATGTGCTGGCAAGATCCCGAAGAACTGTATAACGACGGTCAGGCGTTTAAATTAACTGCGCGTGATAGCGGCGGCGTGATCGTCACCCTACTGGCCGATAACTACTACGGTTATTGCAAAAAGGAAGTCAAAACCCAGATCAGCTATGCCGCCAATTTGTTCGGTTTGGCAGAAGAGGAGCATGCCGGCGGCGCGTTGGCATTTCGTCGCGTCAATCACGGTGATGAATTTGGCATTGGCAGTCTGACCCGCGAACCGGGCTATGATTTTGACGAGATGACCTATCACTACGGCGCGATCATGGATGTGCATCCGGAAGGTTATGCGGTGGACAGGCATTTTCCGGAGATTATTTATGTGCCGCAGGATTTGCGGATGAGTCTGGCAACGCAGAAAATTACCTGGATCAGAAACGGCCAAAGCCATAGCATTCGCTTGCAACCGGGCAAAATATACGTGCAGCCCAACGGTTATAAAATCGAGATGTGCAAGCACCCCGGTGCGCCGTCCTGGCGTTTGATCGGCACTGTCGCGGAAGGCACGTTTTGTCATAAGCCCTGTACGGTGTCCGGCGGCGGCAAATCGGAAATTTCCAAATCCATTGAAGACGCGGCAATCTACGGCCCGTTGTTCGTGGACGATTTGCAGCACGATCTGGACCGGGTGCAGGCGATTTTCGATAAGGATTATACCGGCCGCTTCTTGCCGGGTTTCGAACGCGATGACCATGGTCCTAGCCGCACCGTGCTCAGTCAGGAACGCAGTCTGGGTTCCGTGATTAAGTTGTTGACGCCTTCTCCCAATCACCTTCCGGAGTTCAATGATTGGCTGCGATCCATCCCGCCCAGCATCCTGGCTTTGGTGTTTTTGATCAAGCGTTTTTACCGCCCTGAATGGGGTAACAATTGGCGCGATAATTTATCGGTGGACGTGATTGACGGTGCGCCCGGGCATGAGCTGAAACTGAATCAGCGTAAGATCGTTGCTACCTATTTGCGGGTAGGTTTTGATCTGGACGGCGGCTGGCGCACTTTCAAGGTACGGCAAGACTATATCGCCTGCGAGAAAGTGCAGATGGAAGACGACATCAGCGCTTCGGTCGTGGTGCCGAAGCAAGCAGTGCGAGCCTGTCTGCCTGACGATGGCTATGAAATGAGTTTGAAGTTGGTCAGCAACTGCGAATATCGACTGTTTCAACGCCCGGACGATGCGATTATTCCGGGTTACGACAAGCAGACCGAGCAGAACATGTCCGCACCCGGCAATTTCATGGCCAATTTTGAGCCCTTGGACCACGAGCAATTGTCGGCGATCGTAGAAGACGTGATGACTTTTTCCAAATTCACCGCGCCCATGCAAAAGCTATTGAGCGATGCTTACCAGGACGGGAAAGGCTATGTGGTGTGTTCCGCGCATCCGCGTTTGGTGAACGGCAAACCGTCGAAAAACCCGCGCTACCTGGAAACCCGTGTCGATGTGGTGAAACCCTTACGGAAATACGTGGCCGAAGTGGGCGCGCGTTTACATCGCAAGATTCCGCTCAATCAACCGCTCTGTCATCCGGTGGACGCGGTGTTGACCGGTCGCCGCAACAATCCGCCCGAACCGGGCATCCGCGCGCTGGCGGTTTACAATCCGATTCATTATCAAGAGTTGCCTGAACTGTTTATGGATTTTGTCTGTTCCTTGACCGGCAAATCGCCGTCTACTACCGGAGCGGGTAGTGAGGGGGCGCTGACTAAAGGGCCGTTCAATGCCTTGCGCGGTACCGCCGATTTGAACAATGCCCTGGTCTCGTTCATTTTGACCGGTTATCCCGGTTTTTCCAGTTCGGCTGGTTTTATCGGTCCGGATACCCGCGTCGATCACGATATTAGTTTGTTGATTCCGGAGATTTGGGCGCGGCTGTCGCGCGAAGAGCGCCACCCGGCATTTTTGTTGGAACATGGCTATCTGGAACCGTTAACCGATTTTGAACACAAGGGCCAAATTGTCTTGGCCAGCCGTTTGGGTTATCGCATCACCAGTCATTTCGTGCACGGCTTGATGGGTAAGATCTTCGATAACCCGTATGCGGTTTTTACCGACGAGATTTTGCAGCCCGAGCGCCAGGATCTGGAGGTGTTTGTCGACGGCATCAACAATATCGTCGAAACCCAGCAGCGCGTGGCCCAGCAATATCTTGATGACGGCAGTATAGAAGACGCCTGTCCGCCGCTGTATGCTTTGCTGCATATCATGGCCGATGGTCATCATCAGGGTAAGGATGCGCATCATCCGGAGATACGGGCGATGTTTACCCGCGATTACTTGTTGGCTTCGGATTGGTATCAGGAACGGCTGCGGATCAAGCAGCAGCGCGACATCGCGTTATGGCAACGGCATGTCGATTATTTGGGCAGGTTCTTGCACGAAAGCAGTCACCAGACTTTGATCGACGAGCTGAAGTTGGTCGAACGGCATAGGCAGGCGCAACAGAAACTGGTGGAACTGGCCTCGCCGGAATATTTGCAGTCTTTGGTGGGTACTTTGGGCGCCGACCCTTTAGGGCCATACTCCGCGGGCGCAGTTTAGATTCGGCTATACCTAAAAAAACAGGGATACCGGTCTTGTGGCCGGTATCCCTGTTTTTATATGGGGCAAGCCCGCTTGATTTAACCTTTGCGTTTGGTTTTGGTCTTGCCTTTGGGATTTTCGTGGGCGATCAGCGAACGGGCCAGCTTCCGCAAGCCGTTGGAGGATACTTCCAGCCCAAGTGGCGAGCCTATCGATTCCAACTCGTACATCAAGTCCGTCGCGGCAATCAGCGTCACATAGCGCAGGCTGCTATTACCCGGTAACTGGGTTGAAGCGTCACGTAGTAGCGGGGCTAGCACGTCCCAGGAACTGTTGAAGAACTTACGCACCGGATCGTTTTCCGCCACATATTCCGCAGTCAGACCTTGTTCAAAGGCGACGCCGGCTTTTTGCAGGACATCGCGCAAGCTTGCCCGGCTGGCGTCAGCGTTGGTGGCGATAGGGGCTTTCTCAATATTCTTTTCCAAAGACATCTGCCAACCTTGCCAGAGCTTGCGCCATTGGTTCAATTCCGCTTCGTTCAATACCGGGGCCGCTTTTAAGCCGCCGGCATTTTGGTTGGTAGCGGTGTAGCCCACGTTGATTAAAATACCTTTCTCATCGGCTTTGACCTGATTGAAGCGCAGGCTGTTGATGGTGTCGTGCAACTCCTCGCTATCGTCGGCGGCGATGAAGGGGAGCAGGGTTTTCGTAATGTCCGGGCGGGATTGGTTTAAGTCGATTTTCAGGGCGGCCAGTTTGGGCTCGGCGGCTTTTTTGATCAGCGATTGCAATTGGGCGATATTCAACGGCTGGCCGTTGCGATCAAACGCATTCAGTTGGGTGACCGGGAAGCTCAGCACATTACCGGAGGCATCCAATGTCGGCTGTTGCAGGGTTTGCAAAATGCCCGACCATTCGATCAAGGTCATGCATTTGCCGCCCAGCGCGGTACCCACGCGGGCTTGTACATTGTTCTGAATTTTGACCTGGCCTTGCTCGCCGCTGATTTGCGGATGGTCCAGATCCAAAAAGCTGCATTGCTTGCCGTCTTTCCAGGCTCTTACCGATTCATTCGGGCCGTCATAGAGCTCGCTGACCAGCACACTTTTGATTAAACCGTACTCCATGGGCACCGGAATATTAATTTCGCGGGCCATACCGGTCTGTGCAGTCAGCAGCAGGCCGGTGGTAAGTAACAGGGTACGCATTTTTGACATGATTTACTCCTTAACGTTGTCGGGCGCTGGTTGATTAAGCGCGGCCGTGCCGCGATAAGCGGATGAAATAGGGTAGCGGCGGTCACGACCAAACGCTCTGGGTGTGATGCGAATGCCGGGCGGCGATTGCCGACGTTTATATTCGTTTCTATCCACCAGCGAAATCGCTCTATGTACATCGGCAACCGTGAAGCCTTGTGCCACGATCTCGGCGGCGGATTTGTCCTGTTCCACATACAAAGTAAGTATAGGATCCAACACAGAATAAGGTGGCAGCGAATCTTCGTCCTTTTGGTCCGGCGCCAATTCCGCCGATGGTGCGCGGGTGATAACCCGTTGCGGAATGACCGGCGACAAGGTGTTGCGGTATTCGGCGAGTTGGTAGACCAGTAATTTCGATACGTCTTTTAAAGGCGCAAAACCGCCGGCCATGTCGCCATAAAGTGTGGCGTAGCCCACGCTCATTTCGCTTTTGTTGCCGGTGGTCAACAGTAGCTTGCCTTGTTTATTCGAAATGGCCATCAACAACACGCCACGGCAACGGGCTTGGATGTTTTCTTCGGTGGTGTCTTTTTGGCTGCCTGCAAACAGCGGGGCCAGCATGCCGTTGAAGGCAGTTACCGCCGGTTCGATGGGCAACACGTGATATTTGACACCCAGCGCCTCGGCTTCCAGGATCGCGTCCTGGTTGCTCATGTCTTGGGTATAGCGCGATGGCATCAACACGGCTTCGACATGATCGGCGCCCAGCGCATCCACCGCCAACGCCAATACCAGTGCGGAGTCGATACCGCCGGACAAGCCCAGAATCGCGCCTTGAAAGCCGTTTTTGCGTACGTAGTCTTGAATGCCCAACACCAGCGCCTTATATTCGCTGACCACGGGTTGATACAAGTCGGCGATGGTGGATATTTGCGGCTCATGATCGACAAACTCGACGATGCTGAGTTGCTCGGCAAATTCGGCTGCTCGGAACACGACATCGCCGTTACGATTTGCGACAAACGAGGCGCCGTCGAACACTAACTCGTCCTGGCCGCCGATTTGATTGACATAAACCAACGGTATCTGCTCGGCTTTAATTTGCGAACAGATGATGTCCTCGCGCTGCTGCATCTTGCCGGCATGAAACGGCGAGGCGTTCAGCGTCAGGATAATGTCCGCCCCGGACGCTCGGTTTTGGGCGATGATGCCGGGTCGCCAAATATCTTCGCAAATCGTCAATGCTATGCGACTGTCATTTGCCGTGAACAGGCAGGTTTGGTCGCCGGCGCTGAAGTAACGCTGTTCATCGAATACCCCGTAGTTGGGCAGGGCTTGTTTGTGGTAATCGGCTAGGGTTTCGCCGTCGCGTAATGCCACGGCCGTGTTATATAGCCGGCCATCCTGTTGCATCGGGTAACCGATCACAAGCGTGATACCGGCAATCTTCTTGGCAATTTCGGCAACCGCTTGTTGCGCCTGGTGAATAAAATCCGGTCGAAACAGTAGGTCTTCAGGTGGGTAACCGGTGACACATAGCTCCGGAAACACCACCAAATCGGCCTGCCGCTGTTTGGCTTGTTCAGCGGCGGCCAGAATTTTGCCGGTGTTGGTTTGAATGTCGGCAACTGTTAAGTTCAGTTGGGCTAGCGCTATTTTTATCGACATTATGTTTTGGAAAAACAATCCCGCATCGCGACGCCTATATCCGAAGGCGAGCTGACCATGCTCACGCCGGCCGCTTGCATGGCTGCAATTTTGCCTGCCGCTGTGCCGGCGCCACCGGTGACAATCGCACCGGCGTGACCCATACGTTTGCCGGGAGGCGCGGTTTGGCCGGCGATGTAGCCGACCACAGGTTTGGTAACGTGGGCTTTGATAAAGTCCGCAGCCTGTTCCTCGTCGCTGCCGCCGATTTCGCCGACCATCACGATGCCATGGGTGTCCGGGTCGTCTTGGAAACGGCTCAGCACGTCGATGAAATTCATGCCATGGATCGGATCGCCGCCGATGCCGACGCAGGTGCTTTGCCCCAGGCCTTCGCGGGTAGTTTGATGCACGGCTTCGTAGGTCAGGGTGCCGGAACGGGAAACAATGCCGATTTTGCCGGGTAGATGAATATGGCCGGGCATGATGCCGATCTTGCATTGCCCTGGTGTAATCACGCCAGGGCAGTTGGGGCCGACCAGCAATGAGCTCGTGCCTTGCATGGCCGCTTTGACCTTTAACATTTGCAGCACCGGTATGCCTTCTGTGATGCAGACGATCAGCTCGATGCCGGCGTCGACCGCTTCCAGAATCGCGTCGGCGGCAAAAAACGGCGGTACATAGATCATCGTTGCCGTGGCGCCGGTGGCTTTCACGGCTTGTTCGACAGTATCGAATACCGGCAGATCCAGATGTTTGGAGCCGCCGCGACCCGGTGTGACGCCTCCAACTAGCTGCGTGCCGTAAGCGAGTGCTTGTTCGGAGTGAAATGTACCCTGTTTGCCGGTGAAGCCTTGGCAAATGACTTTAGTCTGTTTGTCGATCAAAATAGACATTAGGCTACCTCTTGCGCCAGTTTTACCGCCAATTCGGCAGCATGGTTTAGATTATCCGCAGCTACCAGGCCCAGTCCCGATTGGCTTAGCATGGCTTTGCCCTGTTCGACGTTAGTCCCTTCCAGGCGTACCACGACCGGGATTGTTAAGTGCATTTCCTCAACGGCCGCCAGGATGCCGGCGGCGATTACATCGCATTTGACGATGCCGCCGAAAATATTCACCAGCACTGCTTTGGTGGTGCCGTCGGACAAAATCAATTTAAACGCGGCTTTGACTTTGTCTTTATTGGTGCCGCCGCCCACATCCAGAAAATTGGCCGGCGCACCGCCTTTCAACTTCACCATGTCCATCGTCGCCATGGCCAGGCCGGCACCGTTGACCATGCAACCGATATTGCCGTCCAGCGTGATGTAGTTAAGATCGAACTGTTTGGCTTCCGCTTCCTTGGCGTCTTCTTGCGAGGCATCGCGCATCGCGGCTATGTCAGGATGTAAGGCGATGGCGTTGTCGTCGAAATTGATCTTGCCGTCCAGTGCCACCAGTTTGCCGTCATCGGTTTGGATTAGCGGGTTGATTTCGATTTGGCTGGCATCTTTGGTCAAAAACAGTTGATACAGGCCGCTCATAATGCTCTGCAGCTGGCTTTGCTGTTCTTTGCCCAAGCCTAGTGCAGCGGCTACTTGGCGGCATTGATAAGGTTGTAAACCCGCTGCGGGGTGCACCGGCACCTTGACTATTTTTTCAGGTGTTTCAGCAGCCACCGCTTCGATGTCCATGCCGCCTGAGGCCGAGGCAATAAATATCAGCCGTTCACTTTCCCGGTCGAGCAACAGGCTCAAATAATATTCTTGATTGATTGCAGAAGCCTCTTCCACCCAAACGCTATTGACCGGCAGGCCGGCGGCATCGGTTTGATGCGTCACTAAACGTGTACCCAGCATCGCCGCGCTGTAAGCCTTTACTTCCTCCAGGGTCCGGGCAACTTTTACGCCGCCGGCTTTACCTCGGGCGCCGGCATGAATTTGCGCCTTTACCACCCAGGCAGAGCTGCTTAAGGACTGGGCGGCTTGCTGCGCTTGTTCGGCTGTGGTCGCCACGGCGCCTTGTGGCGTGGGGATCGAAAACGCTTTAAAGAGTTGTTTCGCCTGGTATTCGTGAATATTCATTTAGTGCTCCATGGATGGCTTAAATCGCGTCTCAAGTTGGTGCTATGATTGAACTGACAAACATTCTAACTAACTCTGCATAAAAACTCGGGCAATGCTTTCTTCATCGGTCGATACTATTTATCCCTGCCCTTTTTCCAAGGGGTACGGCATTCCCGTTCGGCAAGCATGGTTGATGTTGAAGATTTTCGCCCTCTATCGGTTTGTTACCGCCTGCCTGTTTGTAATGCTGTTTTATTTGCGCTTTGGGCCGTCGTTATTGGGTTCCTACGACGCATCATTGTACCAGTTCACCAGTGTTGCCTATCTGGGGATTTCGCTGATTGCCGCGCCGGTCGCATTTAGACCGCGTTGGGCTTATGCCAGTCTGGCACAGTTATTTATTTTTACCGATATAGTCTTCATTACCTTGCTGATGCACGCCAGCGGTGGCATCGGCAGCGGTATTGGCATCTTGCTGGCTATCTCGATAGCGGCGGGTGGTTTGCTGATTGGTGGGCGCTGCGCGATGTTGTTTGCGGCCTTGGCTAGTCTGGCAATTCTTGCTGAAGAGGTGTATGCGATAGAAACGCATGCCTTCGAAAATACTACCTTGACTTATGCCGGGATGCTGGGCGTGGCGTTTTTTTCGATAGCGTTTTTATCGGTAATCCTGGCACAGCGTGCCGAACAATCGGCGGTGTTGGCCAGACGGCACGAGCATACTATCGCCAGGCTGGAGAGTCTTAACCGCTATATCATCCAGCATTTGCAATCGGGCATCATGATCGTCGATGAGCGGCAGGTGACTCAACTGTCCAATCAATCGGCGTTGCGTTTGCTGGGTTTGGTCTTGCATCCGGAGGAACTGGCCGAGGTGGCGCCGGAACTGAGGCAAGCTTTCGAGTTGTGGCGCGCCAATCGGGATCAGGATTTTGCCATTATCCAATTAGCCAATCGCAACGAAGTGCAAGTGCGATTTTCCGAATTAAGTATGGATGACGAAGCGTTGTACATGCTGATTTTCGAGGACATTGCCTTGTATAACCAACGCCTACAACAGAGCAAGCTGGCGTCTCTGGGCCGGTTGACCGCCAGTATTGCCCATGAAATTCGCAATCCGCTCAGCGCCATTAGCCATGCCGGGCAATTGTTATCCGAAGCACCGGACTTAGATGTGCAAGAGCTACGTTTGACGGAAATTATTCAGCACCATTGCCAGCGGGTAAACAGCATCATCGAGGACATTCTCAAGTTGTCTCGGCGCAACCCGTCGCAGAAACAAAAAATCGCTTTGGACCAGTGGTTGCCGGCCTACCTTGACGAGCAGAAATTGAATCTGGGCGAGCGGGCGGAGTGTTTTAAATTGATTTTTAAAGCGCAAGGCTTGAATGCCTGTATTGATAGTGGCCACTTGAAGCAAATTCTCGACAATCTCTGCGCCAATGCTTTGCAATACGGTAAGCCTGAGCTAGGGGCCATCGTGCTTGAAGTGTCGCAGATGCAGGAGGCGCCGTGCATTAAAATTATCGATAATGGCGCCGGAATTGCCGCAGAGCACCGGCAGCATTTGTTCGAACCGTTTTTTACCACTTCCCACCAAGGTACCGGGTTAGGGTTGTATATTTCCAGGGAATTGGCCGAACTGAATCAAGCGGAGTTAAGTTACGCCGCCCATTCCGGAAAACCTTGTTTCACTTTGTTGCTGGCTAATGCCGATCACGCCGTCATTGAAATATGAATATGCCTGTCACCCTGGTTGTCGATGACGAACCCGACATCCAAGAATTACTCGAAATAACCCTGAACCGCATGCACATTCAAACCCGCTGCGCGGCCAATTTGGCCGAGGCCAAACAGTTACTGGCCGTTGAAGTGTTTGATTTGTGTCTCACCGATATGAAGCTGCCGGACGGCGATGGGCTGGATTTGGTCGATCATATTCAATTGGCCGGTTTGCAGTTACCGGTGGCGGTGATTACTGCGCATGGCAGCATGGATATTGCGATCAAAGCCATGAAAAAGGGAGCTTTTGACTTCCTGTCCAAGCCGGTCGATTTGGGGGTATTGCGGCAGCTGGTCAGTCATGCGCTGCAAGCCTCGCTAACTAGGGTTTCCGACAAGGAGCGCCGTACCCGCGACATCTTGCTAGGCGAATCGGCATTAATGTGCGCTATTCGCTCGAAGATCGACAAGGTGGCGCGCAACCAGGCGCCGGTTTATATCAGCGGAGAGTCCGGTTCGGGCAAGGAGTTGGTGGCCAGATTGATACACCAGCAAAGCCCGCGCGGGGAGAAACCGTTTATTGCGGTTAATTGCGGAGCGATTCCGCCTGAATTGATGGAAAGCGAATTCTTCGGGCATAAAAAAGGCAGTTTCACCGGCGCGGTAGCCGACAAGCAAGGATTGTTTCAGGCGGCCGATGGCGGCACCTTGTTTTTGGATGAAGTGGCTGATTTGCCTTTGCCCTTGCAAGTCAAATTGTTGCGGGCAATTCAAGAGAAAAAGGTTCGCCCGGTTGGCGAGCAGCGGGAAGTAGCCGTTGATGTGCGCTTATTGAGCGCAACCCACAAGGATTTGACCAAGATGGTCCAAGAAGGCAGTTTTAGGCAGGATTTGTACTACCGGATCAATGTCATCGAGCTGAGTTTGCCACCCCTGCGCGCCCGGCCTGCTGATATTCCTCAGCTTACCGAACACTTATTGGCGGGCTTGGCTAATGCCAACGGTATGGATTTGCCCAAACTCAGCGACTCTGCGCTAAATGCGTTAAAGCACTACTATTTTCCCGGCAATGTTCGGGAGCTGGAAAATATATTGGAGCGGGCGCTGGCCTTGCACGATGGCGGCGTGATTGAAGCCGACGATCTGAACTTGCCGTTGGGGATGGAATTGGCTGCGGTCGAAGATTTCGACGCCGAGAAAATGTCGCTGGAAGCCTATCTCGAAGACATAGAGAAAAAAGCCTTGAGTGCGGCGCTGGAGGAAAATCGTTGGAACAAAACCGCTACCGCTAAATACTTGGGTCTAAGCTTCCGTTCGCTGCGGTATCGTTTGAAAAAGTTGGGTCTTGAATAACAGAAAATAACTGTAAGCGAGTAGGGGCGTGCTACTCGCCTAAATATCCACAGGCATGCTTATTGATACTTACTCATGCCTTTCAATTGTTGCAGCGCGGCTTGAATTTTGGCGTTTGCGGCATCGTCTAGTTCGTTGTTTTTATACACTTTGTCCAACAGGCCTTCTTCTACCAGCGCGTCTTTGATCCAACGTTTGGCAAAGGCATAACTCGCTGGGATTTTGGCGACTTCACCTGTTTTTGGATTTTTCAGACTATCGACTGGCGCTGCTGGCGCAGGGGCGGCGGCTTTTTTGGCCGGGGCGGATTTACTGGCTTTGGGTGCGGCGGGTTTGGGTGTGGCGGCTTTGGCTGGAGCGGGTTTTTCGGCGGTTTTTACAGCTGCGGGAGGAGGCGGTGTCAGTTCGGTTTGGATGGCCGGTTTAGTCGCTTCCGGCTTGGCGGGCTCGGGTTTACTAGTTTCCGGTTTTTCCTTTTTGCCACCCATGACCACAAATACTACGTAAGCTACAAAAATAGTTGTCGCTATAAAAAGCAATTCAGCCATAACCCTTCCCCTTTTGTTTGTTTTATTTATTAAGATTCAGAACAATGTGATGACACGTTTTAAACACCGCGAGCGAATATACCAGAGCTAATCAAGTCGGTAAACTAATACCCCAATTGCTAAAAAGTTCGCGAATTACGTTTAATCCGTTTCAACTGATTGGACTGGCCACCTGATTGCTGCCCAGCAAAAGGTTAAGCGAAACCTTCTGACCATCCAGTAGATTCTGCTCGGGTTTGCCGAATGCGTAGCCCTGGCCGAAGTTTACGCCGATTTCCTTCAGCTTTACCGCCGTACCTGCCGATTCGACGAATTCGGCGATGGTTTTCTTGCCGAGTTTTGAGGCAATTTCCACCATGGATTTGACAAGTATTTGATCGGTTTCGTTGTCGAGCAGGTTTCTGATGAATTGACCGTCGATTTTCACGTAATCGACCGGAAAGGTTTTGAGATAGTTGAACGAACAAAAGCCAGCGCCGAAATCGTCTAGCGCGAATTTGCAGCCTAAGGCTCTGATTTTGTTAATCATGTGCCGGGTTTTTTCAAAATTGTCCACGGCGGCTGTTTCGGTGATTTCGAAGGTCAAACGGTTGGCGTCTATCCAGGTCATTTCCAGTTTATCCTTAATAGTGGATAGTAAATCCGGATACTGAAACGCGGTACTTGAAAGGTTCACAGCCAGGGAAATATAAGACATGTAAGTGGGCAGTGCCGCCAGAAAGTCGATGGCATTTTCAACGACCCACAGGTCTATCGCGTGAATCAAGCCGGTTCTTTCGGCTACCGGAATAAACTGATCCGGCGTGATGACTTCATTGCCTTCGCCGCGCATGCGCAATAACACTTCATAGTGCGAAACATTGCCATCAGACAGCTGTACCACCGGCTGGAACACCAGAAATAGCTGGTTATCCCGCAAGGCCTTGCGAATAAGCGGCACCCAGTAAATGTCGCGGCGTCTTTCCTTGACGATGAGATCATCGCTGTTGTAGACGCAGATTTTGTCTCTGCCGGTGCTTTTTGCAAAGTTGCAGGCTTGGCGGGCATGTAAAATCATTTCGCCCGGATGAAACGCGGAAACGGTATTGTCCAGCGCGGCAATGCCGATGGAAACCGAGGCGCTGTAAGACACTTCGCCGGTGAAGAACCGAAAATTGTCCACGGTGGTTTTGATGGTTTCCGCGAGAATCTGTGCTTGCTTTTTGGTTTTGTTTTCCAGGAATAAACAAAACTCGTCGGCGCCGATACGGGCGAATAAACTGCCGGCTGGTAATAGCTTTCGGACCAGAATGGCCATTTCGACCAGTAAACGATCACCTACTTCAAAGCCTTCCAGTTCGTTAATCAGGCTGAAGCGGTCCACATCAATGAATAATAGAGACCCGTCTTTTTGCGTTTTATTGCTGTGATTTAATACCAATCTCAGCTGACGTTCGAAACTGCTGCGATTGAATAAGCCGGTTAATTCGTCGTGGGCAACCAGAAACTTGAGTTTGGCATCAATAACGTTTTTGGCGGCCAATTCATTGATCAATTGTTCTTCCTGACGGTGGCGCAGTTGGCGTTCCTGTTTCAGGCTCAGCAAAAATTTTACTGCCAGTATCAATTCCTGGGTATTGACGGGGGTGTTGATTTTGTAAGTTAGACAATTGTCCTGTTGCGGTTGACAACTGTCGAGCTCACAGGCAAAGCTGTCGTCGTTCAGAATTACTACCGGAATGACCGATACCGAATTGGCGCTGGATAAACTCTGGCACATTTCCCGAGCTTGGCAAAGCGGCAGCCTTGCGTTCAGCACGATCAGACCGATCCTGTCGGGTTGATCGGCGTAAGGCTTTAATATCTCGTAAATTTGTTCGCCATTTTCAGCTACACGAATATCGGTAAAACCCTTCGTTTTCAATGTGGAAACGATTTTTTGAGCGGAGACTTCATTATGCTCCGCAACGACAATCAGTTTTTCTTTGAGCGCGTCATTGGCAATCATCTAATACCATCCAGGTATTGGCATAAAATCGGGAGCAGTCGGCATAAGGTCAGGAGGAGGGCAGCATTTAATAAGCTTGTATTTTCATATAATTGGTCTAGGTTTAAGCGCAGCCTTTAATGCTATTTCTATGCTATTGGTTTTCAGTATAGGTGTAAATTTAATTTTTTAGAATTATTGATGATAGCTTACTCACCGTCCACATTAACTGTTGCCGATTTGCTGAGAGGTGATTTGCAACTCGCCTCGCCGCCGAATGCCTATTTTTTGTTGAAAAAAATAGTCGAAGACCCGAATAAGACCGCGAAAGACGCGGCTGTGGTGCTAGAAGCCGATGCGGCATTGGCGGTAAAGCTGCTGAAGATAGTGAATAGTGCTTTTTATGGTTTTCCGTCCCAAATCAGTTCGATTACCAAAGCCATCACCATGATTGGTACCCGTGAGTTGCAGAACCTGGTGCTGGGTACCTTGATTGTCGAACGCTTTTCCGATTTACCCGGACAACATTTCTCCATTCACGATTTTTGGGCCAGAAATTTGCGTTGCGCGTTGATTGCACGCGAATTGGATATTCATTTCGGCAAGCACTATGCCGACACCGCATTTCTGTGCGGTTTGGTCCACAACATCGGACAATTGGTGTTTTATCGGCGGATTCCGGTATTGGCCCGGGAAGTCGACTTATTACTGCAATCGCAAACCCCGCTCGCGGTGGACGAAGAGGTCACGGTAGAGCAGAACGTGATCGGTTTCGACCATTTTCAAGCCGGTGCCGAGTTGTGCAAGCAATGGATGTTACCGGACGTTATTGTGGAAAGTATTCGCTTGCATTGCTTTCCTGATTTGATCGGGCCTTACGCCGATTTGGCCGCCATGGTCAGACTGGCGAACTGCTTGAGCCGAATCGAAAACCCCTACGATGCCCACGCTGTCAATGCTTTGAATCTGACGCCCGAACAAATCAGTTTCATCCTCGATAAAATCAGCGACGAGTTCGAAGTCATTTTTAAATTGTTTTATCCCACTGTCTAAGCCCGCTTGGGTTCTTATCATTATCGGAATATCTGTTGCTTAAAGGTGACAGGGGCCGAGCTCGACTATCCCATCATCAAGCTGCCGATACGCTAACGACTTGTATCGAATGCGGTTTTTGTCGCAAAAAAACAACGGATAGGCCAACTAAATTCGTTTTGTCATAAAGTTGTCATATTGCCTCCATACAATGCGCTCAAGCTTTTTGGTCATCGTGATCATTGAGTTAACGCATTGATTTATATAATTATTGGAGAAATTTGATGAGACTTTCTAAGCTGAGCCTGGCAGTGGTCGCCATTATTGGCTCGGGTATCTGCGCCGAGGCGATGGCGCTGGATTTGTATGTTGATTCCAAAACCAAGCAGATTTTCGCCGAGCCGGGTCCGGGGCGTGTCAAGTTGGGTTCTTTTGAAAAAGTCGAAGATACGGTTGCTAAAAAAGTTGAAGTCGACAATCAAACACAAAAAGCTGAGATCGACAAAATCAAGCAGGATCTTGAGCTGAAAACCAACGAATTGAAAGCGCTCGACGAGCATATCGTTGCGCAACGCGAAGACAAAGCCAAGAACGACGAAAAATGGTTTAATAAAATCAATGTTCGCGGCTATACCCAGTTGCGGTATAACCAAGCACTATCCGGCGATAGAACAGCGGGCGAGCCGGAGTTGAAGTCAGTGGGTGATGGCTCGATAGGTAACAATCAAGGTTTTTCTTTGCGTCGAGTGCGTTTGGTATTTTCCGGCGACATCAATGAGTATATCTCCTTGTATCTGCAACCGGATTTCGCAACCACCAACGGTGATTTGAACTTTGCGCAGTTGCGGGATGCCTATGCCGACTTGGCTTTTGATAAGGCTCACGAATATCGAATCCGTGCCGGTCAATCCAAAGTCCCGTTTGGTTGGGAAAACCTGCAATCCTCGCAAAACCGCCTGACGTTGGATCGTGACGACGCATTGAACAGCGCGGTGCCCAGCGAACGTGACCTGGGTTTGTTTGCCTATTGGTCGCCTAGCGATGTGCAAAAACTTTGGAAAGACCTAGCCAAGAAAAATCTGAAAACCTCCGGTGATTACGGCGTCTTGGGCTTGGGTGTTTATAACGGTCAGGGAATTAACAAAGCGGAAGCTAACGACAACTTATATTTGGTCGCTCATTCGACTTATCCGTTTGACTTAGGTTTCATGGGCTTGCGTGGGCAAGTCATCGAAGTGGGGGCGGATGCAATGTCGGGAAGATTCAACCGGTCCACCAGTGCCTATACCAGCAGATTTGGGTCAGGCACGCCGACCGCAAGAGATAATAGCGAAGATAGAGTTGGCGTTCACGCCGTGTTGTTCCCGCAACCGTTTGGTTTGCAGGCGGAATGGAATTGGGGTGCAGGCCCTACGCTTAATCCATCTGCCAATCGCATTGAGAGACAAAATCTGGAAGGTGGGTACGTACAAGCGATGTATAAAATCGATAACGTATTCGGTACTAAAGGTAGCATGATGCCTTATGTCAAATGGCAAACCTATGATGGTGCCTGGAAGGGTGTCGCCAACGCTCCAAGAGTCAATGTGGACGAGGTCGAAGCCGGTGTCGAGTATCAAATCAACAAGGCGTTGGAGTTAACCGTGGCTTATGCGACGATGAATCGTACTCAAATTCAGACGCAAACAACGGCAGCTGGATTCTTGCAGCAAGCCAGCGGCGATTTGATCCGTACCCAGTTGCAGTTCAACTATTAATCGATGGCGGAGCGCTGATTCTCGGCGCTCCAAAAGAATTTCTGGTTTAAAAATAAAAGCCCCGTTTCTTGCGAATCGGGGCTTTTTTGTTATCACTATATTTTCGAGTACTCACGTTGACCCTTATCATCACGGAGCGACGTGAATATATCCGCACAAGGTGAGTGCTGAGTCAGACAGTCTGCTAGACTGATTAGCCTATCAAAAAAACTCCGAAAGTTATGAGTGAACACTCTCTAGCCCGTTACGGTTGGCTCTCTATTGCTGCCGCAATCAGTACTATCGCATTAAAAAGCTATGCCTATTGGTTGACCGGCTCCGTGGGCTTGCTGTCCGATGCGTTGGAGTCGCTGATCAATTTGGTGGCGGCGATCATCATGCTGGTGGTGCTGACTATTTCGGCGCGGCCGCCGGACGATACCCATGCCTACGGCCACGAAAAAGTCGAATATTTCTCCAGCGGTGCGGAAGGTATCATGATTCTGTTGGCGGCTTTTAGTATCGGCTATGCGGCCTGGGAACGGTTGTGGAACCCGCTGCCGCTGCAGCAACTTGATCTGGGTATTGCGGTTTCGGTGTTTGCTTCGCTGATCAATTTGGCGGTTGCCCGAGTTTTGATTGGTGTCGGCCGGCGCCGGCAGTCGATCACGTTGGAAGCCGACGGTAAGCACTTAATGACCGATGTCTGGACGACGGTCGGGATTTTGGTCGGTATCGCCATCATCTCGGTGGCAAACCGTTTCGAGCCGAGTCTGGCGTTTGCCAAGCAATTGGGCCTGAACGGCTGGGAAATACTCGACCCGATTATTGCCATCGGCGTGGCGTTCAATATCGTCTGGGCCGGCTTGCAATTGATTCGCCGGACCGTGTCCGGTTTATTGGATGCCGCCTTATCGCCGGAGGAAATTGCGGAAATCGTCGCTGTGTTGGATGAATATGTGGCCGGCCACCGTATTGCTTATCATGCGTTACGGACTCGTTACGCCGGCGCCAGACGTTTCATGTCGGTGCATGTGTTGGTGCCTGGGAGTTGGACAGTGCAGCAGGGTCATGATTTGCTGGAAGCCATCGAGCAGCGAATCAAGGACAGGTTCGACAACATCGACATCGACACGCATCTAGAACCTATCGAAGATGCCGCGTCTTGGGAGCATTGAGCACGCGGTTTGGGCTGCAACGGCTTGGATTAAGCTTCAATCAGATTTAATTCCACTTCTTCCGCGCTGTCTCCGGCAATTTTAAAGCCGCGCATTTCCAATACGCCCTTGGTATTTAAGGAAATGATCAAATGCAGTGCATCCGGATAGCTGGCTTCCTGGATGTCGGTCGCTGACGGTTGGGCCGGCGTGTGCGGGTGCGAGTGGTAGATAGCAAATAGCGTTTCGCCTTTTTCGCGTATTTGGCGCATGGCTTCGATTTGCTGACTGGCGTCTAATAAAAAGCGGTTCTCCGGGGTGGCCGCACTATTTGTCACCGGATAACAGCACACCGGCATACCGGTGCTGTCCGCGCCGATTAGGCCGCAAACCTCGGTATCCGGGGATAGTTGCGCCAAGTGCAGTAACTGGTTGGTAAGTTTGCGTGGCAGAGAAATTTCTTTGTGGTTCATAGTGGTTTCCATATTCCCGATGTCACTCGTGGATTGCCGGATAAATCAGCATGGGTGTTGACCTGCTGGTAGCCAAATTCGTGAAAAATGGCTTGTACCTCGGATTGCTGATTGTAGCCGTGTTCGACCAATAATTGGCCATTGTCTTTTAAATGCAGAGGCGCTTGCTCGGCAAGCTGACGAATGTCTTGCAGGCCATTGTCGGCGCTGATCAAAGCGCTTTCAGGCTCAAAGCGCACGTCGCCGATGGTTAAGTGCGGGTCGTTATCGGCAATGTAGGGTGGATTGCTAACGACCAAATCAAAGTCTGTTTCTTCGATGTTTTTGAACCAATTAGATTGCACAAAACATACATTGCCAGCCTTGAGCTGCTGCGCATTGCATTGGGCCAGCTCTAAAGCCGCCGAGCTTAGATCGCTGGCAAATACCTGGGCTAATGGTCGTTCGGCGGCCAGCGTGATGGCAATTATCCCGGAGCCGGTGCCGAGATCAATGATTTTACAGGGCTGGTCGGCAGGTAATAGCGACAGGCTGAGCTCTATCAGCAATTCGGTGTCGGGTCTGGGGATCAAGACATCCGGGCTGACTTTGAAATTGCGTGACCAGAATTCGCGTTGGCCGGTTAAATAGGCAACCGGCGTGCCTTGCGCGCGCAGCTCTACCAATACTTGAAACTGAG
This sequence comes from Methylomonas sp. Kb3, assembly GCF_002834115.1. Taxonomy (NCBI): domain Bacteria; kingdom Pseudomonadati; phylum Pseudomonadota; class Gammaproteobacteria; order Methylococcales; family Methylococcaceae; genus Methylomonas; species Methylomonas sp. Kb3. Next base: position 252,771 of record NZ_PIZT01000007.1, read on the forward strand.
CGATTTGTTGCGGGCCGGGCTGATGTTCCGGCCAAGCTCTGAGAAACGAGCGGTTTTTGTTCAGGCAGTGGCAAAGCAATACTTCGGCGTCTAGCATTGCGGTTTCGGATGTGGCGCTTAGCTTTGCGTTTGCAGAGGCTACCAGGCTATGAATCGTATTGCTGGTATCTGTCCATACAGGTTGCTTAGACATTACCCAGCTGAGTCAACAATTCTGCCTGATGTTCATGAATCAGCGGTTGAATCACATGCTCCAGTCCGCCTTCCATGATTTCTTCCAGCTTATAAAGCGTCAGGTTGATGCGGTGGTCGGTGAGTCGGCCTTGCGGGTAGTTATAGGTGCGGATACGCTCGGATCGGTCGCCGCTGCCCACTTGTAATTTGCGGCTTTCCGATTGTTCCGCGTGTTGCTTTTCCTGGGCCGCCGACATCAAACGGGCTTGCAATACCGACATGGCGCGGGCGCGGTTTTTATGCTGCGAGCGTTCATCCTGGCACTCGACGACCACGCCGGATGGGATGTGGGTAATGCGGATGGCGGACTCGGTGCGGTTAACGTGTTGGCCGCCGGCGCCGGAGGCGCGGTAGGTGTCGATGCGCAGGTCCGCCGGATTGATGTCGATTTCGTCGACCGCATCGACTTCCGGCATGATCGCCACGGTGCAGGCCGAAGTATGCACGCGGCCTTGCGACTCGGTTTCCGGTACCCGTTGCACGCGGTGGGTGCCCGATTCGAACTTTAATTGCGAATACACGTTTTGGCCGGCCACGCGCATGATGACTTCTTTAAAGCCGCCGTGTTCGCCGCGGTTCTCGTTGATAATCTCGGTGCTCCAGCCTTGCCGTTCCGCATAGCGTTGATACATCCGTGCGAGGTCGCCGGAGAAGATCGCCGCTTCGTCGCCACCGGTGCCGGCGCGTACTTCCAAAAACACGTTGCGGTTGTCGTTCGGGTCTTTTGGCAGCAGCAGGATTTGCAGTTGTTGGGTCAATTCCTCGCGTTGGGCTTCGGCGGCCTGGATTTCTTCTTTGGCCATTTCCCGTAACTCCGGGTCGCTGTCTTTAGCCATTTCCTGGGCTGATTCGAGATTGGCTTCGTTTTCCTGATAGATTTTGTAACAGGCGACCAGCGGCTCGATTTGCGCGTATTCCTGGCTCAGGCTGCGGAATTGGTTTTGATTGCTTTGTACTTCCGGTTGTGACAGTAGGGCGGTGATTTCTTCGAAGCGTTCGCCGAGGTTTTCCAGTTTGGTTTGTATCGAGGGTTTCATTCAGTGGCTTATCGTAATTTGAAAATTTCGCGGGAAGCGGCGATCAGGTCGTGGCGTTCGTTGGCGCCGGCCTCGCGCAGTTGCGCGCAGGGTGTATGGATCAGTTTGTTGGTCAAGGTGTAAGCGAGGCGCTGTAATACTTCGTCGGCGGCTGCGCCGCTGTTGAGTTGGGCTAAAGCTTTTTGCAAGGCTTCGTCGCGAGTTTGCTCGGCCTGAGTGCGGAAATCGCGGATGGTTTCCTGTGCGCCTTGAGAACGTAGCCAGGCCATAAAGTGTTCGACTTGAGTGTCGATAATTTCCTCGGCCTGCTCGGCGGCGCGGCGGCGCGAGTCCATGTTTTGATTGACGGTGTTTTGTAGATCGTCAACCGTATACAGATAAACATCGCGTAGCTGCGCAACTTCGGCTTCGATGTCGCGCGGCACGGCCAAATCGACCATGAACATCGGTTTGTGCTTGCGGATTTTGATCGCGCTTTCTACGCGGCCTTTACCAAGGATCGGCAATTGGCTGGCGGTGGACGATACGACAATGTCTGCTTCCGCCAAGTGATTCGGCAACTCGGCGAGGTTGATCGCGTAGCCGTTGAACTGCATCGCCAAGGCATGGGCTTTGTCGTAAGTGCGATTGGCAATGATGATGCGGCCGATGCCGTGTTGGTATAGATGGCGGGCGGTGAGTTCTATCGTTTCGCCGGCACCTACCAATAAAGCGGTTTGTTCGCTGAGTTTGTCGAAAATTTGTTGTGCCAGTTGCACGGCGGCAAATGCGACAGACACCGGGCTGGAGCCGATGGCGGTGTCGGTGCGGACCTTTTTAGCAGCGGAAAACGTGTGTTGAAATAATTTGCTGAGATTTCGACCCAAGGTGCCGGCTTGTGAAGCGGCATGGTAGGCGGTTTTCATTTGGCCGAGAATTTGCGGCTCGCCCAGGATCATCGAATCCAGTCCGCAGGCCACGCGGAACATATGTCTTATCGATTGGCTATCTTTGTAGCTGTAAAGATAAGGAGTGAAGTCGGCGGGTTTGATCTGTTTGGTGTCGGCTATCCAATTTACCAACGAGGATTGGTTGTCGCTGTCGGCCTGATAGTAAAATTCGGTGCGATTGCAAGTGGATAGAATGGCCGCCTCGCTGATTTCGCGAAGATTCCACAAGTTTTTCAGCGTGTTATCGAGCATGTCCGTCGGGAACGCCAAGCGTTCGCGGATGGCGACCGGCGCTGTATTGTAATTTATCCCTACGGCAAGAAGAGTCATCGGTTGCGAACAATAGCACAAGAAAAGTGCACTATTTTAAGGAATGCGCTGTTTTTGTCCAAATACAATGAAACGACAGTCTGATTCAGGGGCTTTTTCTGGTAATCTATCGACAATAGTTTTTCAAAAGTGGGTCAATTGATTGCATGAAAAAATGGATAGCCATCGCAATGTTTTTATCGATGTCAGGATGTGCGGTTTCTCCTGAGAAAGAGCCTGAGGCAGAAGGTTTGCCAGTCAAGCCTGAGGGTTTGGAAAGCAGAGTTAATCGCAACACAGTGATCGACGAAGAGGTGCTGTATTTGCTGATGGCCGCGGAATTGGCAGGGCAGCGTAATCAGTACCATTTGGCCATGGATGCTTATTTGCAGGCCGCTAAGCGAGTGGATGATCCGCGGATTGCGGAGCGGGCAGTCAAAATCGGTTTGTTTTTAAAAGACGAGCAGCGTACCCGTGAGGCCTTGACGGTTTGGTTGTCTAAGGACGGTAAGAATTTAGCGGCGAGAAAGTTTGCCGTGTTACTGGCGATTAAAAATTCAGATCAAAAGGCGGCTGTCGAAAATCTCAATGCCATGCTGGCAGATGATCCGGCCGGTTTTGAGGCTGGTGTGCTGGAAATGACCAAGTTGATGGAAAAAGAAGGTCGCACACAATTTACCTATGACGTGTTGGAAGAGTTGGCTGTTGAGCATCCTAATCAAGCCAGTGTGTTTTTCTTGCAGGCAGTTTTGGCGTCGGTTCTGCAAAATAACGAGTTGGCCCAGCAGAAAGTTAATCAAGCATTGTTAATCCAGCCTGATTGGAATAAGGCTGTGATCTTGCAGGCACAGCTGGCCGGACGCTCCGGCGACTTGTCTAAGGCGCGCGCCTCTTTGGAAAAGGCGCTTAAGGCGGCGCCGGAAGATAGGATGCTGAGAAAGATGTTGTTGGAAGTGTTGGTTAACGGTCACGACTACGACGATGCGATAAAGCTTTGCCAGAGTGTGCTGGAAGACAAGCCGGATGATGCTGAAACGCTGTTTACCTTGGCTTTGGTATATATGCAGCAAAGCCAGATCGATAAGGCTGAAAACGTACTTGAGAAGTTGCTGAATAATCCCGAGTGGGAAGGGCAGGCTAGTTTTTACTTGGGCAAGATTGAAGTTGATCAACAGCACCCCGATAAGGCATTAACTTGGTTTGATCGGGTGAGCGACGGCAATTACGCATTCGACGCGGATATGGCAGCGGTGTCTTTGTTGATGAATCAAAAACGCTTCGAGGAGATCGAGGCCCGCATCAAGCGCATGGATAACAAATATCCTGAGCAGCATTTGCGGGTCTTGATGGTTAAGGCAGAGCTCTACAATCAATTGGGTAAATACCAGGAAGCTTTTGATGTTCTGACACTGGCTTTAAAAGACATGCCCGATAATCGCGAAGTACTATATGCACGGGCATTGGTTGCCGAACGCTTGGATAAGCTGGATGTGCTTGAATCCGACCTGCAGAAAATTTTAGAGCAAAAGCCGGACGATGTGGGGGCGCTGAATGCGTTGGGTTATACCTTGACCGATAGGACACAGCGCTATGAGGAGGCGGCCAAATATTTGGAGCGCGCTCTCAGTTTGCAGCCCGATGAGGCGGTAGTAATAGACAGCTACGGATGGTTGCAGTTTAAGCTCGGAAAGCCTGAGCGGGCGCTGGAATTTTTGCGTAGAGCCTACGAGAAGCAGCCGGAAAATGAAATTGCCGCGCATATTGCCGAAGTGCTTTGGTCTTTGGGTGAGAAAAAGGAAGCAAAAGAGCTTTTCGACAGTGTTTATAAAAAATCTCCTGATGACGAATATTTGTTGGAGTTTAAAAAACGCTTTTTGCAAAACGGGCAATGATTTTTAAGGGCGGTGTGTTTTTGTTAGCTGTGATGTTCTTGTCCGGCTGTTCTTTATTGTCAGAAAAGCCGGGCGAGGCCTACCGATCGCAAGATATGAGGGTGTTGCAACAGCAACAGCAATGGTATTTTGAGGGGCGATTGGCTCTGGCTGATGAGAAGGATTCGTTTTCTGCGTCGGTGAGTTGGCGGCATCGCTCTGGGAGAGATGATATTGAGCTTTCGGGGCCATTGGCTCAGGGTAAACTGATGATCACTGTCGAAGCTGCTTTCGTAGCGGTGGATGACGGCGACAATCACAAAGAATTTCGCGGGCCTGCAGAAGAGGTGCTGGCGGAGCAGTTAGGTGTCGCGATTCCTGTGAGCGCTTTGAGGTATTGGGTGCTTGGCTTGCCTGACCCGGAGCAGTCGTTTGTCGAGCAGGTTGATGGATTTTTTCAGGCCGGATGGCGGGTTGGTTTCAGAGAAATGCAGCATGTTAACGCCTTATTACTGCCGAGAAAAATCAATGCGGAAAAAGATAAGACAAGAATCAAATTAATAGTGGATCAATGGGATTTGTCGTGACGGGAATGCAAGAACAGGTGATGGGTTGGGGTGAGAAATGGCCTGCGCCGGCTAAGTTGAATCTAATGCTGAGAATCACCGGGCGTCGCCCAGATGGCTATCATTTACTGCAAACAGTATTTCAGATTATTGATTTGTGTGACTGGATAACATTTTATCCTGCGGAAAATGGCCGGGTTTATTTACGTCATCCGATTCCTGGTGTCCCGGAACACGAAGACTTAACCGTTCGCGCCGCCAACTTATTGAGACAATATACTGGGTGTGCATCCGGGGTGTGTATCGATGTCGAAAAGAATTTGCCTATGGGTGGTGGCTTGGGTGGTGGTAGTTCCGATGCTGCTACTACGCTGGTGGTGCTGAATAGGTTGTGGAATCTGCATTTACCATTAGAAGAATTGATGGAGTTGGGCTTGCAGCTTGGTGCCGATGTGCCTGTTTTTGTCTATGGATACACCGCTTGGGGTGAGGGGGTTGGTGAGGAATTAAAGTCCATAACGATTCCGGAACAATGGGTCGTGGTAATCAAGCCGGATTGTCATGTGAACACGAAACAGATTTTTTTGACGGAAGAGTTGACAAGAGATAGCAAACCCATCACAATGCGCGACTTCATTGCAGGCGATTGGCGGAATGATTGTCTTCCGGTCGTTAGCAAGTTATATAAGCCGGTGAGTAATGCATTGGATGCATTGTCTCAATATGCAGAAGCAAGATTGACGGGGACTGGGGCTTGTGTATTTGCCCAGTTCGATTCGGAAGAGTCGGCGCGTGAGGCATTTTCTGTGTTGAGTCAGAGTTGGTTAGTTTATTTGGCTCGAGGACTTAATGTTTCGCCTCTGTATGAAAAATTAAGACAAGGATCTGTTTAATCAATTTAATGGGCTGTCGCCAAGCGGTAAGGCACGAGGTTTTGATCCTCGCATACCAAGGTTCGAATCCTTGCAGCCCAGCCATAATCTCCACACAATAGTTCCTTAGGAGTGCTTGAATGCGTGAGGCCTCGGTAATGGTATTTTCCGGGAATGCCAATAAGGCGTTGTCTGAAGGTATTGTGAAGAAGCTCAATATGCGCCTCGGCATGGCCACGGTTGGTCGTTTCAGTGATGGCGAGATTTTTGTTGAGATAGAAGAAAATGTTAGAGGTAGGGATGTATTTGTCATACAGCCTACCTGCGCGCCTACCAACGAAAATCTAATGGAATTGTTGGTAATGATCGATGCTATGAGGCGAGCGTCTGCGGCGAGAATAACTGCCGTTATGCCGTATTATGGTTATGCGCGGCAAGATAGGCGCTCGAGGTCGGCTAGGGTGCCCATTACTGCAAGATTGGTTGCGGATATGATAGGTAATGCTGGGGCTGACAGGGCGTTGACTGTTGACTTGCATGCAGATCAAATCATGGGATTCTTTGGGATTCCAGTTGATAATGTGTATGCTTCGCCAATTTTGCTAGGTGATATTTGGCGGCAAGAATACGAAGATTTGATTGTGGTTTCGCCGGATGTTGGTGGTGTTGTGAGGGCTAGAGCCATTGCAAAGCGTCTGGGTGATGCTGATTTGGCGATAATCGACAAGCGAAGGCCGCGTCCGAATGTGTCGGAGATAATGCATATCATCGGCGATGTAGAGGGTCGTACCTGTGTCATGGTGGATGACTTGGTTGATACGGCGGGTACTTTGTGTCACGCGGCAGGGGCGCTCAAGAAAAATGGTGCCAAAAAGGTTGTTGCATACTGTACTCATCCGGTGTTGTCTGGTGCAGCCGCGGAAAATGTTAAAAATTCCGTTCTTGATGAATTGGTAGTTACGGATACGATACCGTTGACTACAGAATTGTCCGGGATTGATAAGATTAGGCAGCTAAGCGTTGCGGAAATGTTGGCGGAAACAATACGTCGGATAGCTGTGGGCGAGTCTGTAAGCTCGCTTTATGTTGACTGATAAGAATTAAAGTAGTGCTTGTGGAACAAGCTTTTGGAGAAAAAAATGGCTAACGTATTTGAATTTGTTGCAGAAGCTCGCAGTGCCTCGGGCAGTAGCGCGGCCAAAGTTGTTCGTCGTCAGGGTAAGGTCCCGGCAGTAGTATATGGTGGTAGTGGTGCTCCTGAGATGTTGTTGCTGGATCATAATGAAGTGGTTAAGCATTTGGTGCATGAGGCGGTTTATTCCCATGTGCTTGATCTTAAAATCGACGGCAAAACAGAAAAAGCTGTTCTTAAGCATATACAAAGGCACCCTGCAAAGCCGATAGTGTTGCATATGGACTTTATGCGTGTTGATGATACGCATAAATTGAAAGTTCATGTTCCTTTGCATTTTATCAATGAAGCTATTTCGGTAGGCGTTAAAAAAGGTGGTTTGGTCAATCATGCAATGGTTGATGTGGAGGTGTTGTGTATGCCTTCTGCTTTGCCGGAATTCATTGAAGTAGATTTGGCTAGTGTAGATGTTGGTTCGACAATACATTTGTCTGATTTGATTTTGCCGGCCGGTGTTGAGATTGCAGCGTTGCAGCATGGTGCTGAGCATGATCATCCGGTTGCTCAAATAGTCAAGCCAAGATCTGTGGAATCTGCTGACTAATAGTGTTTGAAGTCTTGTTTGAATGATTAAGCTGATTGTTGGTCTGGGTAATCCTGGGCGGCAGTACGAAAAAACCCGGCACAATGCCGGGTTTTTGTTTGTGGAATATCTGGCGGGGCTTGCTGGTGCTGGTTGGTCGAGCAGTAGTCAGTTTTCCGGAGAGGTGGCTGAATGCAATATTGGCGGATGCGGGCTTGTATTGCTAAAGCCGATGACTTTTATGAATAAAAGCGGCTTGTCTGTCGGTAAGTTTTTGCGATATTACAAGTTTAAGTCCGAAGAAATGCTTGTGGTTCATGATGAGCTAGAGCTTCCCGAAGGCGTTGTCAAGATTAAAAAAGACGGGGGGCATGGTGGGCATAACGGGTTGCGTGACATCATTGCTCATATAGACACTCGTGATTTCTACAGGTTGAGAATTGGTATAGGTCGTCCTGTTGCGGGGGTGGGTGTGGCGGACTATGTGTTGTCCAGTTTGTCTTGTGATGGTCAGGCTCGAATGCTGGGTTTGTTTGGCGAGTTAGCGAAAAGCATGGATGCGTTGGTTTTGGGTGATTTGAGTTCAATTGGAGCTTGATTGTTACTTCGGCTGAATTAAAAAAACACTTGACTGGAGTTTTTGAAATAAGGATAATTGATCGAATAAGTAACGGAGGGGTTCCCGAGCGGCCAAAGGGATCAGACTGTAAATCTGCCGGTTCTACCTTCGGAGGTTCGAATCCTCCCCCCTCCACCACCAAATTTATGGGATCTGCGGGTGTAGTTCAATGGTAGAACTCCAGCCTTCCAAGCTGATTGCGTGGGTTCGATTCCCATCACCCGCTCCATTTCGGGGTAAATTACTCGCTCATATAGCTCAGTAGGTAGAGCACTTCCTTGGTAAGGAAGAGGTCACCGGTTCAAATCCGGTTATGAGCTCCAGATTTAGGTTTGTTTTTGTTGTAGTTAGGGTGTTCCAAAATGGCTAAAGAAAAATTTGAAAGAAAGAAACCGCACGTAAACGTAGGCACCATTGGTC